>CAZELU010000003.1:0-81031 GCA_964513215.1 uncultured Bifidobacterium sp. | reverse complement strand
CCGGCATGTTCACGCTCCTTCACGACTGGAACGTGATGTGACTGTACTCGCTCGTACCGGTCGAACCTCGGTGCGGAGACAACCGACGTCACGAATGCAGGACGATGCGATCGTCCTGCACTTCGACGTTGATCATGCCGTCCTCGGCCACCTTGCCCTCGAGGATGAGGATCGACGCGTTGTCGCCAATGACCTTCTGGATCACTCGCTTGAGCGGGCGAGCGCCAAAAGACGGGTCGTAGCCGTCGCGGGCCAATTTGGTCAGGGCCTCGGGGCTCACGTTGAGCGTGATGCGGCGATCGGCGAGCCGCTTGCGGAGACGCTCGACCTGAATTTCCACGATCTTGGCGATGTCGCTCTCGTCGAGCGCACCGAAACGGATGATCTCGTCGATGCGGTTGACGAACTCGGGCTTGAAGTACTCGATCGGTTCACCGCGAAGGTTGGACGTCATGACGACCACGACATTGGTGAAGTCGACCGTGCGGCCCTGACCATCGGTGAGCCGACCGTCGTCGAGCACCTGCAACAAGATGTTGAAGACGTCGGGATGGGCCTTCTCGATCTCGTCGAGCAGAACGACGCTGTAGGGACGACGGCGCACGGCTTCGGTGAGCTGACCACCTTCGTCGTAACCCACGTATCCCGGAGGTGCGCCAACCAAGCGCGACACCGAATGCTTCTCCATGTACTCACCCATGTCGATGCGCACCATGGCCCGCTCGTCGTCGAACAAGAACTCGGCCACCGCTCGCGCCAACTCGGTCTTGCCGACTCCTGTCGGTCCGAGGAAGAGGAACGAACCGATCGGACGATTCGGATCGGAGAGTCCGGCGCGACTGCGACGAATGGCGTTGGAGACCGCGACGACGGCCTCGTGCTGGCCAACCACCCGCTGGTGGAGAAGGTCTTCGAGATGGACCAACTTCGACATCTCGCCTTCCATGAGGCGCGTGACCGGAACACCGGTCCACTTGCTCACCACTTCGGCGATGTCTTCGGCGTCGACTTCTTCCTTCAACATCTTGTTGCCGGTCTGCAGCGAGTCGAGATGCGTGGTCGCTTCGGCGATCCGCCGCTCGATCTCGGGCATGCGCCCGTACTGCATTTCGGCCACCTTGTTGAGGTCGGTCTCACGTTCGATCGCGCCGCGAACCTGCTCGAGTTCTTCTTTCAGGTTCCGGATGGCCGCGATGGCATCTTTCTCTTGCTGCCAGTGCTCGCGCATTTCGGCCGATTGACGCTGCAACAGGACGAGTTCGTCGGTGAGTGCGCCCAGTCGCTCCTTGGAAGCCGAGTCGGTCTCCTTCTCGAGCGCCACCTTCTCGATCTCCAACTGGAGAATTCGCCGTTCGACGATGTCGATCTCGGTCGGTAGCGAGTCGATCTCGATACGCAACTTGCTGGCCGACTCGTCAACCAGATCGATCGCCTTGTCGGGCAGGAATCGATTCGTGAGATACCGATTGGAGAGCACCGCGGCGCTCACGAGTGCCGAGTCCTGGATACGAACACCGTGGTGGACCTCGTAGCGCTCTTTCAAGCCGCGAAGGATCGCAATGGTGTCTTCGACCGACGGCTCACCCACGTACACCTGCTGGAAACGGCGCTCGAGCGCCGGGTCCTTCTCGACGTACTTGCGGTACTCGTCGAGAGTGGTGGCGCCGATCATGCGCAGTTCGCCGCGCGCGAGCATCGGCTTGATCATGTTGCCGGCATCCATCGCACCTTCGGCTCCACCCGCACCCACGATGGTGTGCAGCTCGTCGACGAACGTGATGACTTCACCAGCCGAATCGGTGATCTCCTTGAGCACGGCCTTCAGCCGCTCTTCGAATTCGCCGCGGTACTTCGCCCCCGCGAGCAGAGCGGCGATGTCGAGTGAGATGAGTCGCTTGTTCTTGAGGCCTTCGGGCACGTCGCCGTCGGCGATGCGTCGGGCCAGACCTTCCACGATCGCGGTCTTGCCCACACCGGGTTCGCCGATGAGAACCGGGTTGTTCTTGGTGCGACGACTCAACACCTGGATCACGCGGCGGATCTCTTCGTCGCGACCGATGACCGGATCGATCTTGCCGTCACGCGCGCGCTTGGTGAGATCCTGCCCGTACTTCTCGAGAGCCTGGAACTGGTCTTCGGGGTTCTGACTCGTGACGCGGTGGCTGCCACGGACGTCACGCAGCGCCTGCAAGAGTTCTTCACTGCCGACACCGAGCCGCTGGTTCATCGCCAACAACAAATGCTCGACCGACAAGAAGTCGTCCTTGAAGTCCTTGCGGTAACGCTCGGCGTTATCGAACACGTTGTTGAGTTCGCGGTTCATGCGCGGCTCTTCGCCGCCATACGCCTTGGGCAACTTGGCCACGGCTTCGTCGGCCTGGTTGCGTACCATCAACGGTGCGAGGCCGAGTTTCGACAGAACGGCCGGGACGATCGTGTCGTCCTGGCGCGCGATGGCCGCCATCACGTGGTCGGGTGTGATCTCGGGATTCGAGAGGGCCTTGGCCTGATCGAGTGCGGCCGCCACCGCTTCTTGAGTCTTGTGGGTCCATTGCTTCGGGTTGATTGCCATGATCGCTGCCTCCTCAGATGGTCGATCGATCGGCTGCGACTGACGACAGCCAATGACGAGCGGACTCGGACAATTGGGTGATCTGCTTGTAATCGGCGACGTCGTCGGGAAGATTCGCGAGTGCATCGGCCAGACGCGCTGCATCGTCGGGGCGCTGGGCCAAGTGCCGCAACGGACGGACGTACGTACGAATCGTGAACAAGATGCAGTTGGTGCGTGCGAACCGCCGCAGTGTTTCGCGCTCGACACGCAAGAACAATCGATCGGGTGTGGTCGGATCGCCCACGGTCGGAATCGGAGGTGCGGCCGGTGCCGTGCCGTCGAGCGGTTGGTACAACTCGTCGGTGTCGAGGACCCCCCAACCCAGACGCCACACCGGACGGTCGGGTGTGAGTCGCGTGAAGAAGTCGTCGATGGTCGACTCGAGTTGTTCGTTCAGTCGCGAGACCGGCGCGTGCACTTCGGCCATCGACCGGCCCAACTTCGACGCAAGGTCCCAGCGATTGGGGAAACAGACCGACCCGCCCCCGAACATCATGCGACCGTCGCGCTCGACGAGCACGGCCAGGTCTTCTTGCACGAGACGGCCAGCGATCGACAACGGATGCTCGATCCACCGACCATCAGCATCAGGAACGATTCGGAACCGTTCGTTGCGATGAAGGTTCACCACGTCGTCGCCGGATCGAGTGAACCATTGCGGCCACTGGGCACAGAGATGATCGACCAGAGCCTCGAGAATCTCCGCTGACTCGGGTTCGATCCCGGGCAAAACACGAACGACGGTGTCGTAGTTGTCACGCAACACATCGGCCTTGCGATCCATCTCATGGTCGAAGTCGTCACCGATCTGGATCCAGTCGGACAGGTCGAGCGGCCGCAAGCCGAGGCGCCACCGGAACGAGCCCGCCACGTACGGCTGGTAGTCGGGTGCCGCGCGCACGATGTCGGTCACGGTTGCCTCCGTCCGCGGCGGAGTACTGGTGGAACCTGCCCGAAGACGGCCACTTGTTGACGCAGAGGAACCAGGCCCCCCGATCGAGTCGCGTTGGGATCGGCTGCCGAGATCGCTTGTGCAGCGAGGAGGCGCAAGCGATCGACTTCGTCACGCAGGCGCGCGACCTCGGCCTCGAGATCCATGATGCGCCGAATTCCCTCGACGTTCATACCGGCTGCCGTGAGTTCGGCGATGCGGCGCAAACGAGCGATGTCGGCTTCGGAGTAACGGCGATTGCCGCCCTGAGTTCGAGCGGGCTGGAGCAGACCGCGGCGCTCGTAGATACGCAGAGTCTGCGGATGCATGCCCGCCAACTCAGCGGCCACGGAAATCACGTACATCGTCTGTTCTCGACCAGGCACGTTCATCACCACTTACTTGCGATTCCGCTTCAACTTGTCACGAGGGTCGTCGGAAGCCAGCGCCGCCAACTGTTCGATCGCCTTCTTCTCGTCGTCGGACAGGGTGGTGGGCACCACCACGTCGACGGTCACGATCAGATCGCCCTTGCCCTTGGACGTTTCGATCCCGCGACCCTTCACCCGATGCCGAGAACCGCTCTGCGTTCCGGGCTTGATGCGCAACGTCACGCCATCACTCGACAGCGTCGGGACGTCGATGTCGGCTCCGAGGGCGGCCTCGGCGAACGAGATCGGGATGCGAACGGTGAGATTGTCGCCGTCACGGCCGAACAATTCGTGAGCGCTCACGTGACACACGATGAACAAGTCTCCCGAGGGGCCGCCATTGCGGCCGGGCTCGCCCCGACCGGCCAGACGAATGCGCTGACCATTAGAGATGCCAGCCGGCACGCGTACCTTCACCTCACGCGCACGCTTCTCGATTCCGGTACCCCGGCACACGCCACACGGATCCTTGATCACGTTGCCCCGACCACTGCACCGACCGCACGGACTCGCGAACGCGAAGAAGCCCTGGTTGTCTTCGACCTGCCCACGACCTCCGCATTGCGAACACACGTCGACATTCGAGCCGGGGCGCGCACCCGAACCGCTGCACGTCTGACAGCGGTCATCACTCGTGAGGTGCACGGTGGTGGTGACTCCGAGCGCGGCCTCTTCGAAGTCGAGCATGAGTTGCGTCTCGAGATCGGAACCACGACGCGGACTGACACCAGTGGACGGACGGCCGCTGCGACCTCGACCACCGGAGAACATCCGGAAAAGGTCTTCGAACGAACCGGCTTCACCCCCAACGGTGAAACGCATGTTGCCCATACCCATCGGGCCCATGCGCCGGACCTCGTCGTATTCGCGGCGCTTCTCGTCGTCGGACAGCACGTCGTAGGCCGCCGAGATCTCCTTGAAGCGCTCTTCAGCCGCGGCGTTACCCGGGTTGGCATCGGGGTGATTCTCACGGGCCAGTTTGCGGTAGGCCTTCGTGATGTCCTTGGCCGATGCATCGGACGAGACACCCAGCACGGCGTAGTAGTCCTTCTCGTACCACTCGCGCTGTGCAGTCATCGTGTCCCCTCCTCTCCCCGGCCGTGAACGATCAGTGCCGCGATCTCAGCCGCGCACCTTCACGAGTGCGGCGCGCAGAACGCGTCCCTTCCAGGTGTAGCCCGAACGCATCACATCGGTGACGACGGCGTTGCCGTTGCCGTCACCTTCACCGTCTTCGCGCATGACGGCTTCGGCCAAGTTCGGATCGAAGGCCTGACCATTGAGGTTCATCGCTTCGAGTCCCTGCTTGCGCAGTTCACCCAGCAAGAGGTTGAACAACGGTTCGACTTCGGCGGGGTGGGCCACGAACGCCGCTTCGCACGCGTCGAGCACCGGCAGCAGAGCCTCGGCCAAACGGCCCGTGGCCCGCTCGACTTCATCGGCGGTCTGACTGCTGACCCGCTTGCGATAGTTCTCGAAGTCGGCCTGCAAACGCTGCGCGATATCACGAAACGAATCGCGCTCGGCCACGAGAGCCTCGACGTCGAGTTCCACGACGTCGGCGACAACCGCTCCATCGCCCGTGACGGTTTCGTCGACGACAACGGACTCGTCGACCGGCGCTTCGCCATCGACCATGTCGGCATCCACGACGACGCCCTACTTGTCGGCGTCGACGATTTCGGCGTCGACGATCTCGTCATCGCTCGCCGCCGAGCCGTTCTGGCCGGAAGCCGACGTTCCGGTCGCATTGGCATCGCGAGCCGCCGCCTCGTACAGCTTCTGGCTGAATGCCTGACTCGCCGACATGAGTGCCTCGGTCGCGGCCTTGATGCTCGCGCTGTCGTTGCCTTCGAGTGCCTTCTTCAGATCGGCCAGCGGTGCTTCCACCGCGGCCTTCTCGTCGGCCGACACCTTGTCGCCCTGATCGCGCAGAACCTTCTCGGTTTGGTACACGAGCGAGTCGGCGTTGTTGCGAATCTCGGCTTCCTCGCGACGCTTGCGATCTTCCTCGGCGTGAGCCTCGGCGTCCTTGACCATCTTGTCGATGTCGTCCTTGGAGAGCGTGGACTGACCGCTGATCGTCATCGACTGCTCCTTGCTCGTGGCGCGATCCTTCGCACTCACGTGCACGATGCCGTTGGCGTCGATGTCGAAGGTGACTTCGATCTGCGGAACTCCGCGCGGGGCCGGCGGCAGGTCGACCAGCTGGAACTTGCCGAGCGTCTTGTTGTACATCGCCATCTCGCGCTCACCTTGGAGCACGTGGATCTCGACCGATGGCTGCATGTCTTCGGCAGTAGTGAACACCTCGGTGCGCTTGGTGGGAATGGTGGTGTTGCGTTCGATGAGCTTGGTCATCACGCCACCCTTGGTCTCGATACCGAGCGACAACGGTGTGACGTCGAGGAGCAGAACGTCCTTCACGTCTCCCTTGAGCACACCGGCCTGAATGGCGGCACCGACGGCCACGACTTCGTCGGGGTTGACCGTCTTGTTGGGCTCCTTGCCGGTGAGCGAGACCACGAGATCCTGAACGGCCGGCATACGCGTGGAACCACCGACGAGGATCACGTGGTTGATCTGACCCTTGGTGAGACCGGCGTCCTTGATGGCCTGCTCGAACGGAATGCGACAACGCTCGATGAGATCGGCGGTCATCTCCTGGAACTTCGAGCGCGTCAGGCTCTCGTCGAGGTGGAGCGGGCCGTCGGGCGTGGCGGTGATGAACGGCAGGTTGATCTGCGTCTGCTGAACCTGGCTGAGTTCGATCTTGGCCTTTTCGGCCGCTTCCTTCAGACGCTGAGCCGCCATGCGGTCGGCTCCGAGATCGATGCCATGCGCAGCCTTGAACTGATTGACGAGCCAGTCGATGACGCGCTGGTCCCAGTCGTCGCCACCCAGGCTGGTGTCACCGTGCGTGCTCTTCACTTCGAACACGCCGTCACCGATCTCGAGAACCGACACGTCGAAAGTTCCACCACCGAGGTCGAACACGAGCACGGTCTCGTCTTCACTCCCCTTCTCGAGGCCGTAGGCGAGAGCGGCCGCGGTGGGCTCGTTGATGATGCGCAACACTTCGAGGCCCGCGATCTGACCCGCTTCCTTGGTGGCGGTGCGCTGCGCGTCGTCGAAGTACGCCGGAACGGTGATGACCGCCTGCGTGACGGTGTCGCCGAGATACGCCTCGGCGTCGCGCTTCAACTTCATGAGCGTGCGCGCGCTGATCTCTTGCGGCGTGTACTTCTTGCCGTCGATGTCGTCGCTCTTCCAATTGGTGCCCACGTGGCGCTTGATCGATCGGAAGGTGCGATCGGGGTTGGTGATCGCCTGGCGCTTGGCCACTTCGCCCACCAGCACTTCGCCGGCCTTCGAGAACGCCACCACCGACGGGGTGGTCCGGGCTCCCTCGGAGTTGGGGATGACGACCGGTTCGCCGGCCTCCAGGACCGCGACGACCGAGTTGGTGGTTCCGAGATCGATACCGACTGCCTTGGGCATGGTGGTGAACCTCTCATGGGGTCCCGGTAGGCCGACCTGCCGGGTTCGGGGGTGTTGGACCGACGCAGATTTCCCGGGGGGATCGGAAACCTGCGTCGGTGCGTGTCAAGTTAGCCCGGGTTGTCGACAGGAGCAACCTGGAAAACTCAAATCCTTAGTCGGTATGACTCAAGTCATTCTCCCCTACTGACAGATCGCGGCCGATCAGCCACAATGACGACATGACCAGCCACGATCTCGTGATTCGCCAGGCCACCGTTGTCGATGGGACCGGAGCCCCGGCTCGAACTGCCGATGTGGCCGTGAGCAACGGGGTCATCACCGAGGTCGGGTCGGCCCTGGCCGGACGCGGCCGCCGGGAGATCGACGCCGAGGGGCTCATGCTCACCCCCGGTTTTGTCGACATCCACACCCACTTCGACGGCCAAGCCACCTGGGACCCGGTGCTGGCTCCGTCGAGCGTCCACGGCGTCACGTCGATCGTGATGGGTAACTGCGGTGTCGGCTTCGCACCGGCCATGCCCACACCCGAAGTGCACGACTGGTTGATCGGAATGCTCGAAGGTGTCGAGGACATTCCGGGCACCGCGCTGGCCGAAGGACTCACCTGGGACTGGGAAACCTTTCCCGACTACCTCGACGCACTCGACCGTCGTCAGTACGCCATCGACGTCGCCACCCAAGTAGCACACGCTCCCCTGCGTGCATATGTAATGGGTGAACGCGGTGCCGACCCGAACGAGGCACCATCAGTCGACGAACTCACACGTATGGCGGCCGCAGTTCGCGAGGGCATGCGCGCCGGTGCCCTCGGCTTCACCACCAGTCGCACCTTCGTGCACCGCACGCGTGACGGCGAGTTCCTCGGCACTCGCTTCTCATCGGCCGACGAGCTCATCGCACTCGGAACCGCGATGGCCGAGAGCGGAAGCGGAGTCATCCAGCTCATCTCCGACGCATACCAATCGACCGACACCGACTACGCGCGCACCGAGATGGATCTGATGGCGCATCTCGCCCTCTCCACCGGTCGGCCGTTGTCGATGACCGTGCAGCAACCCGAGATGCTTCCCGATCGTTGGCGCGAAATGGGCGAATGGGTCGATCACAACGTGGCGCGGGGCGCCAAACTCGCCACTCAAGTGGCGGTTCGCCCGATCGGAATCCTGCAGGGTCTCACCGCCACGGCCAATCCACTCCTCGTGTGCCCGAGTTACCAGGAGATCGCCGGACGACCGCTGCCCGACGTGGTGGCGGCGTTGCGCGATCCGGAGCGCCGTTCGCGCATCGCATCCGAGCACGCCGCGGCGATGGAGAAGCTCGAAGGACTGGCCGCCGACGTGTTCGGCTCGTTCTACAAACTCTTCCCGATGGAGAACCCGGTCAACTACGAGCCGAAGAAGTCCGACTCAGTGGCCGCGCGCGCACAAGCAGCCGGTCGTCCGGTGATCGAGTTCTTGATCGACTTGATGATCGAAGAGAACGGCAACCGCCTTCTCTACAAGCCGCTATTCAACTTCTCGCACGGCAATCTCGACGACGTGCGCGAGATGTTGTTGCGCAAGAACGCCGTCATCGGTTTGTCGGATGCTGGCGCTCACTGCGGTGCCATCAGCGATGGCAGTTTCCCCACGACGGCACTCGCACTCTGGACTCGTGATCGTCACGAGGATGGTCGTCTGCCCATCGAACTGATGGTGAACCATCTCACGCAGCGCACGGCGAGTCACGTGGGCTGGTTCGATCGCGGTGTGGTGGCACCGGGTTTTCTTGCCGATTTGAACGTGATCGACATGAGCACACTGGCCGCGGCTCCTCCCCACATCGTGCACGACTTGCCCGCTGGTGGTCGTCGTCTCGTGCAGGATGCGAGTGGCTATCGATTCACCATCAAGGGCGGCGTGGTCACGTTCCAGGACGGCCAGCACACGGGCGAGTTGCCCGGTCGTCTGGTGCGCGGAACACGTCCAGCGCCGCGCTGACCATCATCCGACGCGAACGTCAGGTCGGCACGGAGAACAGACTGCCCGCACGAACTTGTCGTGCGTACGCGCCATCGAGGGCCATCAACTGATCGTGAGTTCCCTGCTCGACGATTCGCCCGTCATCGAGAACCACGATCCGATCGGCATCCTTGATTGTTGAGAGACGATGGGCGATCACGATGGCAGTGCGACCGCGCATCGCATCGTCGAGCGCGCTCTGGACGAGAGCCTCGTTCTCGTTGTCGAGGTGGCTCGTCGCCTCGTCGAGGATCATGACCGCCGGATCCTTCAGCAACAGCCGGGCGATCGCGAGGCGTTGCTTCTCTCCGCCCGACAGTCGATAGCCGCGCTCACCCACGACAGTGGCGTAACCGTCGGGTAGAGCAGCGATGGTGTCGTGGATGCGCGCACGTCGACAGGCCTCTTCGATGTCGGCGGTCGTGGCGTCTTCTCTCACGTAACGAAGATTCGATTCGATGCTCTCGTGGAACAGGTGCGGATCTTGCGACACGACACCGATGGCCGCCCGGAGCGTTTCTCCGGTGAGATCGCGCACATCCTTGCCATCGATCCGAACGGCACCGCCAGTCACGTCGTAGAGACGCGGAACGAGTGAGGCGAGGGTGGTCTTGCCCGAGCCCGATGAACCGACCAAGGCCACGGTCTCACCCGGCTCGACACTGAGCGAGACCCCGTGCAGAACATCGCGATCGGGATCACCGGTGGCTGCACCCGGGGCCTCGAGTGACGCGATGGACACTGAGGACGCCGGTGGATAGCGGAACGTGACCTGATCGAGTTCGACACGGCCACGCGGATCGACCAGATCGATCGCACCCGGCTTGTCGACGATCGACACCGGTGCGTCGAGGACTTCGAAGACACGTTCGAAACTGACGAACGACGTGAGGAGATCGACGCGGGCATTGGTGAGACCGGTGAGTGGCTGATACACCCGCGCCACCAATGCGGCCAGCGCCACGAGTGTGCCCGAGGTGATGTCGCCCGAGACGACAAGTTGCGCGCCGATGCCGTACACGGCCACCGCGCCGAGAGCCCCCACGAGACCCAGCGCGACGAAGAAGACCCGCCCATACATCGCCGAGCGGATTCCGGTGTCGCGAACTCCGGCCGCGCGACCAGAGAAGTCTCCGACTTCACGCTCGTGGCGTCCGAAGAGTTTCACCAACATCGCACCGGCCACGTTGAACCGCTCGGACATCTGCGTGTTCATCTGCGCGTTGAGACCCATCTGCTCACGAGCGATCTCCTGCAACTTGTTGCCCACGCGGCGAGCCGGAACCACGAACACTGGAAGGACGATCAGAGCGATGAGAGTGAGACGCCACTCGAGTGCGATCATCGCCACGAGCGTGGTGACGAGCACCACGACGTTGCTCACCACGCTGCCGAGAGTGGACGTGACGGCCGTCTGCGCGCCGATCACGTCGTTGTTGAGGCGACTGATGAGCGAACCGGTTTGCGTCCGGGTGAAGAATGCGACCGGCATCCGCTGAACCTTGTCGAACAGCGCGACACGCAAGTCGTAGATGAGACCTTCGCCAATCCTTGCTGAGTACCAGCGTTGTCCGATGGCAAGGACGGCGTCGGCGATCGCGGCACCGACCGCGATGAGGGCGAGTGTCCAGATTCGCGAACGCGAGGCGTCGGGAATCGCATCGTCGATGATTGCTCGAAACACGAAAGGCGGCACGAGGGCCACCAACGCCGCGACGAGGATGGTGACGAGGAATCCCGTGATGCTCGCGCGATACGGTCGAGCGAAGATCCAAACGCGTCGAATCAAATCGCGTTCGATGCGGCGACCCTTCACGGCCGATGCGTCACCCGGCATCATCATGTGAGGGTTCATGCGCACGCTGCGAGGTTACTTTCACCTACCATCGACACATGCGGCGGACCACTCTTGTCATCGGTTTCCTTCTCTTTGTTGCGTCATGCGGTGGTGATTCCGATGTCGCTCTCGTCGACTCCGAGAGCACCCAATCGTCGGTCCTCGACACCGACTCCACCGATGCACCTTCGGATGGTGACTCGACCTCGGCCGGAACCATCGAATGGGAGGAGTGTGGACCGGTCGAATGCGGAACGCTGGACGTTCCACTCGACTACTCCGATCCGAACTCCGGGACGATCTCGCTCTATCTCGAACGGCGAGTCGCCAATGACCCCGACAAGCGCATCGGCTCACTGCTGATGAACCCGGGCGGTCCCGGATTCGGTGGATCGATCCTCGCCCGTGCCGCTGATCAGATCCTCAGCCCGGGTCTCCTCGATCACTTCGACATCGTCGGATTCGATCCGCGTGGTACCGGGGAATCCGAGCCGGCTATCGACTGCACCGATGACTTCGACTACTACTTCGCTCAGGGCGACATCACCCCCGACGATCCGACCGAGGCCCAGTTCAACATCGACCTGAGCAAGGAATTCATCGACCAGTGCAACGAGAAGAACAGCGAGTTCATTGCTCACGTGGGAACCAACAACGTGGCTCGCGACATGGATCGCATTCGCCAGGCTCTCGGTGAAGAGAAGATCTCGTACTTCGGACTCTCGTACGGCAGTGAACTCGGCGCAGTGTGGGCCACGCTGTTTCCTGACACCGTTCGCGCGGCAGTTCTCGACGGGGCGGCCGATCCGAACGTCGATTCGGTGACGGCGAGTGTGCAGCAGAAGCAGGGTTTCGAAGCCGCACTGACCTCTTTCCTGGCCGATTGTTCAGCCGATCGCTCGTGCGCCTTCCACAACGACGGTGACGCTGAAGGTGCGTTCGACCGGCTCATGGCCGAGATGGACGAGAACCCGTTGCCCACCGAAGACGGGCGCCCCGAATTGAGGCGCGGTATGGCGATGACGAGCGTCGCGCAGGCGCTGTATGACGAGTCGTATTGGGACACGCTGGCCGCCGGCCTCGCCGAAGCGGCGGACGGCAACGGTTCGATTCTTCTCGCGCTCTTCGATGCGTACTTCCAGCGCCAGCCCGACGGAACGTACGGCAACGAGCTGGAGGCATTCGTCGCCATCACGTGCGCCGACGAGGAGGAGCGCTTCACCATCGAAGAGGCCGATTCGTTCGTTCCTCGTTACAAGGAAGTTGCTCCGCGGATGGCTCCTGAGACTCAGGGCAACTACGGCTGCGCGTTCTGGCCCGAGGCGATCGATCCGAGAGTGGACGTGACGGGTGCAGGAGCCGGACCCATCGTGGTGATCGGAACAACGGGCGATGCGTCGACGCCACTGGAGAGTTCGCGCAACATGGCCAAGTCACTCGAAGACGGGCGCCTCGTCGTGGTCACCGCCAATCAGCACACGGGTTACACGGCGAGCCAATGCGCCCGCGACGTGGTGGACGACTACCTGATCGATCTGAGCGCGCCCGACAACGAAACCGAGTGCTGACACTCACTGGCGGAAGGGGTGGGATTTGAACCCACGGACGCTTGCACGTCGCACGCTTTCGAGGCGTGTCCCTTCGGCCGCTCGGGCACCCTTCCGTCGATCGAGGTTATCGGCGCTCGGCGAAGAACTGCTCGAGGAGTGCGGCTGACTCGGTGGCCAGAACCCCGTGCGTAACAGGGGGATTGTGGTTGAGGCGAGGGTCGGCACACACGTTGTAGAGGCTGGCCGTCGCACCACCCTTCAAGTCGGCGGCCCCGTAGACGAGGTGACCGATCCGCGCGTTCAGGAGAGCCCCTGCGCACATCACGCACGGTTCGAGCGTGACCACGAGAGTGCAATCGTCGAGACGCCAGCGTCCGAGAGCGGCAGCGGCATCGCGCAACGCCAACACCTCGGCATGAGCAGTGGGATCGGACGTTGCTTCGCGTTCGTTGTGACGAGCCGCGATGACGCGACCCTCGTGAAGAACCACCGCTCCGACGGGAACGTCACCGCGCACGGCGGCGCTCCGAGCTTCCTCGAGCGCTCGACGCATGGCCTCTTCGATGTCCATGGCGGAAGGGGTGGGATTCGAACCCACGGAGGCTTGCACCTCACACGCTTTCCAAGCGTGCCGATTCGGCCGCTCTCGCACCCTTCCTTGTGGTCAGACATGTTCCTGCCGGATGAGGTGACGGCCAGGCGATCTGCGGCACACGAGCCGTTCCGCTGAAGGCTGCTACCTCCCGGTCCTGACCTGATTCACGGGGACCCGTTGCACAGGACCCGACCGTCACCTCACCCGGCAGGAGCCGAATGACGTACCCGTGAGGCTACCGCCCGCGTGATGAGGCCAGGCTGGCGACCCGGTCGGCCAGGCGAGGCGCACCGAGATCGGCGCAGAACTCACGGAAATCGTCGCGCGGGCCGGTCCAGTGCCAGTCGTCCACATCACCCACCGGAACCGTGGTGACAATGGTGGCCACTTTCCGGAAGAGCAACGCGAGTTCGCGTTGAGACGACAACGACTCGGCCAACTTGGCGGCACCGCGCAAACCGGGAACGTCCCACTCGCTCACGGAATCGGGAACGTTCTCGATGCGCTCGTATCGCGCGAGAACGGCCGAGGCCGACTTGGCGCCCCAGCCGCTCAGTCCGGGGAATCCGTCGGCGGTGTCGCCCACGAGTCCGAGCCAGTCGGCGATGCTCGCCGGACCCACACCGAACTTCTCGCGCACCGCGTCTTCGTCGATGAGACCCGTTCCGTCCTTGGCCATCTTGCGACGATCGATCTGAACGACACGACGACCTCGCACGCACTGACCGAGATCTTTGTCGGGGCTGAAGATCTGCACTTGTTCGACGCGTTTGTCGCGATCGGCGACGGCGGCCGCCGATCCGAGAGCGTCATCGGCTTCGAACTCCACCATCGGCCAAACCGCGACACCCATCGATCGCAACGCTTCTTCGAGGATCGGGATCTGCGAGAGGATCTCGACTTCCATTCCGTCGGACGTCTTGTAACCGGCCCAGAGATCGTTGCGGAAACTCTCGATCACGTGGTCGGTGGCGACACCGATATACGTGGCGCCGTCGGCGAGCAATTGGAACGTGGAGTTGAGAACGCCAATGGTGGCTGCGTTGGGGGAGGGCTCCGATGAACGCACGGCCTGGCCGTAGTGCTGTCGGTAGAGCTCGTAGGTGCCGTCGACCAGGTGAACGATCACGAGGCCATTGTGCCTGCGGCGTTGATGACTTGACCGCTCGTTACGACATCATGATACCATGCCACCATGACGAAGAACTTCACCATCCGCCTCGACTCCGACCTTGCCTCCGATACCGAGGCTCTGGCCCGGGCCGAGGGCTGGAGCCTCAACGAGACCATCAAGGTCGCCCTGCGCGAGGCCATCGAGCGTCGGCAGAACGACCCCGACTTCCGAGTTCGCCTCCGCACGATCATCGAGCAGGACCGCGAGTTGCTCGAGCGCCTGGCCAAGTGACGGTCCGATATCTCGACCTCGCCGACTTCATCGAAGTCGCCATGGCTGTCACCGGGCTCGACCAGACCACGATTCTCAATGTCACGAACCTGTCCCTCGCCGACTCGGCACTGAACGCGCCGGCTGCGGGACTGGGCGATACGGACTTCTATCCGGACTTCGTCGACAAGGCTGCTGTGTTGATCGTTCGGATCGCTCGTAACCATCCTCTGCCTGACGGCAACAAGCGCGCGTCCTGGGTCTGTCTGCGTCTCTTCGTCGATCTCAACGGATGGATCTTCGATCCCATGCCTTCGATCGATAACGCCGAAGACGCGGTCCTCTCCATCGCGGCAGGTCAATGGGAGATTCCAGAAGCAGCAGCGTGGTTGCGCCAGTACCTTCGGCCAGTGATCTCGCCGATCAGCGATCACTGAGCGTTCATCAGGATGACCACGGTGCCGAGCGCCAAGAACGGACCGAACGGGAGCGTTGTGCTACGACCGGTCCGCTTCACCACCGCGAGCACGACTCCCACGACGGCTGCCACGAGCGAGGCGACCAACAGCGCCGGCAACACGAGACCGGGCGACCAGTAGCCGAGGAACGAACCGAGCAACGGAGCGACGCGAACGTCACCTTCCCCGAGCGAGCCTCGCCCGATCACGAACAAGACGACCATCGCAGCAGTGAAAGCGGTCGCTCCGGCCAACACCATCAACAACCGATCCGCTCGATCTCGCATCAACGCATCGGTCGCCAAGAGGACGACCCCCGCGATCGTTGCTGGATAACTGATCTCACGCGGCAGACGCCGCACCTTCAGATCGATCTCGCTCAACGCAACGATCGACGTCGCGAGCAATCCGAGTGCGACCGACAGCAGGACGCCGTCGGTTTGCGATGTCATCGCCCCGGCGGTCACCGCAGCGATCGGTGCGCCGAGCCACACCGGTGAGTTCGTCGCTGTGTAATGACGAACGATCGGGCGCATCAGAAGCGCGCCCAGCACTCCTACCAGTGTTCCGACCAGTACCGTCATGACGTGTCCCTCCTGGCCCACAGCCTGATCGCCGTCGACTCCTCTGTCGTTCAAGATCGGGTCAAAGTGAGCCCGACATGAACGAGCGGGCGACGCTTCGACTCAAGACCGGGCGCGACCGCAGCCTGCGCCGACACCATCCGTGGATCATGAGTGGCTCGGTCGACCGAGTTCTAGGTGATCCGCAGCCGGGCGACACCGTGGTCGTGGTGGACGAAGCATCACGGCCGATGGCACTGGCGTCGTACAGTCCGCACTCGTCGATTCGGGCCCGAGTGTGGGCCTTCGACGTTCAGCAATCGATCGACGACGGATTCGTGGCGGCCCGCATCACTGCTGCGGCCGAACGGCGACGTCACCTCGGAATCGCCGACGGCGACGCAGTTCGGCTGGTCTTCGGAGAGGCCGACGGTCTGCCTGGTCTGGTGGCCGACCGTTATGGATCAGTCGTGGTGTTTCAGATCACGACGGTCGGAATCGACAGACGACGGGATGCGGTCGTCGCGGCGCTCGCGTCACTCGACGGTGTGCACTGCGTGTTCGAGCGCAGTGACGGCGACAATCGATCCCGCGAGGGACTCGAGCCCACCACCGGTGTGCGGCACGGATCACTTCCTGAACCAGTCTGGGCTCACGAGAACGGTCTCCGCTTTCACGTCGATGTGGAGCACGGCCACAAGACCGGCTTCTACATCGACCAACGCGACAGTCGTCGGCTCGTCACCGAGCATTCACGCGATCGAGCGGTGCTGAACGTGTTCGGCTACACCGGGTCGTTCAGCGTGGCGGCGGCCCGCGGTGGCGCAAGCTCCATCACAACGATCGACTCCTCGGGCCCGGCCCTCCTGCTCGCCGAGACCAATGCCCGAGCGAACGATGTGAACATCGGTGATCTCGTGGAAGCCGACGCGTTCACCGAACTGCGATCGCTACGCGATCGGCGAGCCAGTTTCGACTTGATCGTCCTCGATCCGCCCAAACTCGCCAACAACCCCAATCAAGTCGATCGAGCCACCCGCGCGTACAAGGACCTGAATCTGCTCGCGCTCAAGTTGTTGCGGCCGGGCGGGCTGCTGTTCACGTACTCGTGCTCGGGTGCGGTGTCGAGCGATCTGTTCCAGAAGGTCGTGGCCGGCGCGGCCGTCGATGCGAATCGCGAGGCGCACATCGTGCGACGGTTGGGACAACCAGCCGATCATCCGATCCCGTTGCACTTCCCCGAGGCCGAATATCTCAAAGGCCTGATGCTCCTCGCCCTCTAACGACCTTCTAGATGTGGTTCTGGGTGAAAAATTCGCTGGATTCCAGCGAATTTTTCACCCAGAACCACACTGCACGAACCACGAAGCGAGAACCACACAGTTCGTTGGCTATTCCTGGACGAGTTCGATGAGGGTGCCGAAGCTGCCCTTCGGGTGAATGAACGCAACAGTCGTTCCACGACTCCCCGGACGCGGCGCCTTGTCGATCGCCGTCGCCCCCGCCGCCAGCATCGACGCCAACGCCTCACCACAATCCTTCACGCGATATCCGATGTGATGCAGACCCTCACCACGCTTCTCGATCGCCTTGGCCACCGGGCTGTCGTCACGCGTCGGCGTGAGCAACTGCACGTAACTCTCGGCCACCTTCAACAGCGCCTCTTCCACGCCGTCGCTCTCGACGACTTCGCGATGGTCGACGGTGGCTCCGAACGCCCGCTGGTAGTAATCGATGGCCGCTTCGAGATCTTTCACTGCGATGGCCACGTGGTCGATTTCGGTGAGGATCATGGCCTCAGCCTGCCACGACCGATCACGAACGACGGAACCGAGACAGGTTCGCCTCGCCCACCTTGGCGCGGAACTCAGGATCGGTCACGCCGAGGCCTGGCTCAGGCGACAGACACAGCACGCCCAGTTTGCCCTCGTGCATGTTGTGATGAACCTGGTACGCCGCCTCGCCCACGTTCTCGAGTGCGAACGTCTGACTGATCACCGGGTGGATCATGCCCTTGGCGATGAGGCGATTGGCCTGCCACGACTCCTGATAGTTCGCGAAGTGACTACCCACGAGATTCTTGAGGCGCATCCAGAAGTGGCGGTTGTCGAACTCCATCATGAAGCCGCTCGTGGCCGCACAGGTGACGATGGTGCCGCCGCGCTTGGCCACGTACATCGATGCGGCGAACGTGGAACGACCCGGATGCTCGAAGACGATGTCTGGATCTTCGCCCACGAGATCGCGGATGTCGCTTCCGAGACGGCGCCATTCACTCTCGTCGTGAGTGTGTTCGTCCTTCCAGAACTTGTAACCGGCAGCCTTGCGATCGATGATCGCTTCGACACCCATGTCGCGAAGAATCTGCGCCTTGTCGGAGTTCGACACCACGCACACCGGAATGCCACCGCCGTTCAACACGTACTGCGTGGCGTACGCACCGATACCACCAGTCGCTCCCCAGATGAGAACGACATCGCCCTGCTTCATCGCGGCGCCATTGCGTGACACGAGCATGCGGTACGACGTCGAATTGCAGAGCGCGTTCACCGCGGCCTCTTCCCACGTCAAGTGGGCGGGCTTGGGCATGAGCTGGTTGGCCTTGACCACCGAGAGGTCGGCCAATCCGCCGAAGTTCGACTCGTAACCCCAGATGCGCTGGTTCGCGGCCAGCATCGAGTCGTTGTGGGCGGTGTTGTCCTGGTCGTCGACGTAGTTGCAGTGAATGGTCACGTGATCGCCCGGCTTCCACAACCGCACGGCCGAACCGACCTTGAGCACCACACCCGACCCGTCACTACCGATCACCTGGTACGGCTGATCGTGACGCTTCATCCAGTCGCTGTCGCGCGACAAACGCTTCATCGGCCCGAACGTCGACACCGGCTCGAAAATGCTCGACCACACGGTGTTGAAGTTGATGCTGCTCGCCATCACTGCGACGTAGACCTCGTCCGGGGCGAGTTCGGGCGTCGGCACGTCGCTCACATGGATGCTCTGACGCGGGTCCTTCTTCTCGGAAGGAACCCCTTCGAACATCGCGGTCTCGGAGGCCAACAGGTGGGCGGCCCGATAATGCGTGGGAATGGGGAGGGCGGCGATAGCCGCGGAGTCGGCCCCGTTGAGAATGGCCTCGCGAATCTGCTCCATTCGGTGAACTTATCGCTCGTTGTTACTCATCGGTAAGTTGGGCGTTCACCGGCCGGGTCTCGCCCGACCATACGGAGCACCAAGAATTCATCGCAAGAACCGAAACCCACCACGTCAGCAGAAAGGCGCATCATGCCCGGGTCGTACATCGTCGCAGGAGCCCGCACACCGATCGGAAAGATGAGCGGCGCACTCGCGTCGTTCACCGCCGCCGACTTGGGGGGCTTCGCCATCAGTGCCGCGTTGCAGCGAGCTGGCGTAGCACCCAACGAAGTCGAACACGTGATCATGGGTCAGGTGCTGATGGCCGGTCAGGGTCAAGTCCCGAGTCGCCAAGCCGCCGTCAAAGCCGGTATTCCGATGAGTGTTCCGGCCGTGAACATCAACAAGGTGTGCTTGTCGGGAATCAACGCGATCTATCTCGCTGATCAGATGATCCAGGCCGGTGATGCCGACATCGTGATCGCCGGCGGTATGGAGAGCATGACGCAGGCTCCGTACATCGCGGCCGGCGCCCGCGGCGGATTCCGCTACGGCAACACCGAACTTCGCGACGCGATCATCGCTGATGGTCTGTGGTGCGCGTTCGATGCGTGTCTCATGGGCCTCGGAACCGAGCGTTACAACGGTGGCGGAATTTCCCGTACCACACAGGACGAATTCGCCATGAAGAGCAATCAGCGCGCGGCGGCCGCCATCGCCAGCGGAAAGCTGGCCGAGGAAATCGTCGACGTCGCGATTCCGCAACGCAAGGGCGACCCGGTGCTCGTGAAGAACGACGAAGGCGTGCGCGCCGACACCACGATGGACACTCTCGGCACTCTGAAGCCGGCCTTCGACAAAGAAGGAACCATCACCGCCGCCAACGCGTCGCAGATCAGCGACGGTGGTTCGGCGATGGTCATCATGTCGGAGCGCGCGGTGAAGGCACGTGGAGTTCAACCTCTTGGGCAAGTGGTCGGCTACGGCATGGTGGCCGGTCCCGACAACGCGTCGTTGTTGCAGCAGCCGAGTCGCGCGATCATGAAGGCGCTGCACAAGGCGAACCTCAAGGTGTCGGACATGAAGTTGTTCGAACTGAACGAGGCGTTCGCCGCGGTGGGCATCGCATCGATGGCCGATCTCGGTATCACCGACGAGATCACCAACGTGAACGGCGGTGCCATCGCCCTTGGTCACCCGATCGGCATGAGCGGCAACCGCATCGCCCTCACCTTGCTCCACGAGCTTCGTCGCCGCGGCGGCGGCCTCGGGGCAGCCGCGTTGTGCGGTGGCGGCGGCCAGGGTGACGCCCTGATCGTCCGGGCCCTCTGAGCCGACCAAGCCATCGACCCCGACGACGCCCACCAGGGCCGTCCGATCGGTCGTCATACTGAAGTGCCGGAAAGGCCCTGCTCAGGGCCGATTCTTGCACGGCCACCGTCATATTCGTAACCTAATCGTCATACAGGGACGCACCGCCGTCTCCGTTGATCCGGGGTATCGACCGGGGATGGCCTTTCCGCCCGCGCCAGCCCCGAGCGGTACCCCGGAGCGCGTCAGTCGTCGAGACGACGACGACCGCTGATCGCCCGACCCAAGGTGAGTTCGTCGGCGTACTCGAGATCGCCGCCCACCGGTAGCCCCGAGGCCGGTCGGGTGACCGTGATGTCGAAGGGCTTCAGCAGACGACCGATGTACTGCGCGGTGACTTCTCCCTCGGTGTTGGGGTTGGTGCACACGATCACTTCGCGAACGTCTTCGCTACCGATGCGCATCACGAGTTCGCGCATCTTGAGCTGATCGGGTCCGATGCCCTCGATCGGATTCATGACGCCGAGGAGTACGTGGTATCGACCCTTGAACTCGCCGGTTCGTTCGAGCGGAATGATGTCGCGACTCTCTTCGACCACGCAGATGACACTGGAGTCACGACGTGGATCGGCGCAGATGGGACACAGATCGTCTTCGGCGAAGTTGAAACATTGCGAGCAGAAACGCACACGCTCTTTGGCATCGGTGATCGCCTGAGTGAGACGCTGAACGTCCTCAGCGGGCAACTTCAGCAAATGGAATGCGATGCGCTGCGCTGAACGAGGTCCGATTCCGGGCAGACGCCCGAGATGATCGATGAGGTTCTGGACCGGCAGCGTGTAGGTGGAAGCCACCGATCACTGCTCTTTCTTCACGAACTTGGCCGCCGGAAACGCTTCGAGGAGTTCTTCTTCGGTGCTCTTGGCGGTGGACGTGGGCAGCTTCTTGGCTTCTTCGATGTCGATCTCGTCGTCGTCGGGAACGACCACGGCCTTCTTGCGCTTGGGCGCTGTTTCGGCTGGCGCATCGGGGCGCACTTCCACCACGACCGGGCACGACGAACCAGCCGCCACACGAACAGCAGCCGACAAGTCGTCGAGATAGTCGTTCACACGCTTCGCCGCATGCTCGTTGTCGACCATCAACACCACCGCACCATCGCGAACGACAGGCTTGACCATCTGGGCGACCGCGCGCCGCATTCCGACCAACTTGGCCAAAACGTCGTCGGACCAGCGAGCCACCAACGTGTCGAGTGACGCGCCCGCGTTCGATGCCGGCGAGGGCGATGATTCCGGAGCCGACGGGCTCGATGCCGCGACAGGAGCCGGACTCGATGCGGCCGGACGGGGAGTAGGCGCCGACGCATCACGACTCACGCGTCCACCCAGAACCGCACGCCCGGTGGACGGATTGACCGGGGCAGGAGCGAGCGTGGGCGGACGTTCGACGATCTCGCGTTCGAGACGTTCGACCCGCGCCAACAGGGCATCGAGACCGGTGTCGAGTTGACGATGCACGAGACGAACCAGGGCGACCTCGAGCACCACACGCTGATCGGGCGCGCCCCGCATGTCGAGAAGCGCCTGGCCAAGTGTCTCCATCACCTTCACGATGCGCGCGGTACCGAGGCGACGAGCCTGATCGGCGAGTTCGGCTGCTCGATGTTCTTGCGCCTGAACGAGTTCAGGCGCCATCTGAGTCAGGAAGCAGTCGCGCAGATGACGAACGAGATCGTCGATGATGGTGCGCGGATCGCGGCCACGATGCACGGTGTGAGCAACGGCCGCCAGCGCACGGCCGGCGTCGAACTCGATGAGGGCCTCGACGAATTCGTCGACCGGTGTGATTTCGTCGATCTGTCCACCGGTGGCGGCCAGGAGTTCGAGCGCCGACAACGTGTCACGGGCCGACCCACCGCCTTGACGCAGAACCGCCTCGAGACCGCGCTCGTCGAGGGGGATGCCAGCATCCTGCGCGACCCACCGCACGTGCTCTTCGAGATCGGCCACCGGGAGCAGGTGGAACTGCAGGTGTTGCGTGCGGCTGCGAATGGTTTCGGGGACCTTCTCGGGGTCGGTCGTGGCGAGGACGAACACCACGTGCGACGGCGGCTCTTCGAGGGTCTTGAGAAGGGCGGCCGCCGCCGGACCGGTGAGCTGGTGCACCTCGTCGAGGATGTACACCTTGTGGCGACCGGGGGAGCCCAGGGCCGCAGTCGAAATGATCTCGCGAATGTCTTCGATGCTGCGATTGCTCGCGGCGTCGAGTTCGATGACGTCGAAGCTGCTGCCGTGCACGACTGCCTCACACGAACCACACGAGCAACACGGTTCGCCGTCGACCGGAGCCTCGCAGTTGAGAACTTTGGCGAGGATGCGCGCCGTGGTGGTCTTGCCAGTACCTCGCGGACCCGAGAAGAGATACGCATGGCCGACGCGATCGGACTTGACAGCATTGCGCAGTGCGAGGGCGATGTGATCCTGCCCTCGCAACTCGGAGAAGCGCTGGGGCCGATAACGCCGATAGAGCGCCTGGTATCCGGTGTCGGGCACGCTCCGACTTTACAGATGGGGTGTGGTCGAGGTTCCCCGCGAGTGCCCCGGTCACCCACGAGTCGCTGACTACCGTGGTACCGACCATGTCGCTGTCGCCGACCACCGCCACGACCGGCCGGACACGCGTGTTCCGGCGAATCGTTCTCGCCATGTTCGCGGTCGGCATCGTCGCGCCCGGTTTCATCGGAGCTGAGCCGGCACGAGCCGAGACCACTCTGGTGTCGTCGTCACCGGCCGATGGAGAAAAGGTCGCCGTCGCACCCTCGCGGATCACCGTCGTGTTCAACGAAACGGTGCCGTCCAACTCGGTGGTGCAGGCCGTGTGCGACCAAGCACCGGCGCCGATCGGGCCGGCCGAATTCGGAGCCGACGGCATTTCCATCTCGGTTCCGGTGGTCGGCAGCCTCCCGGTCGGCACCTGCAACGTCACCTATTCCATTCCACAACCCGACGGCAAAGTGGCCACGGGTGTCTTCTCGTTCGAGGTTCTCGACCCGGCCAGTATCGATCCGGGCGATCTCACCGAAGCCGATATCACCGACGGTGGCAACCTTCTGGGCGACCCACCCCCGGTGAGCGGCCCGCTCGGGCTGGCCCGCATGGTCGCCTACATGGCCCTGGCGGCGCTCTTCGGTGGGGCCGTGCTCATCGTTCTGGTCTGGCCCGAAGGAGTCGATGACGGACTCGTCCCGCGCTTCTTCCGCATCGCGTGGTTCGTCGGCACCATCTCCACGTTCTTCGTGATGGTTCTCACGGTCGCAATCGAATCGCGCATCTCGGTCACGGCGGCACTCAACCCCACCGAGTGGTTCGGTCTCTTCGACTCGTTGAGCGGAACCGCAATCCTCGCTCGTTTCTTCCTCGTGGCCGCCAGCGCTGGTGTCATGGTTCGGCCCGAGCGCCTTCTCGATCCGCGAACCCAAGCAGTGTCACTCGCTCCGATGGGCATCGCCGTCGCATCACTCGCTCTCACTCGGGCCACCGCCGAATTCTCATTGGTGGGCACGTTGGCCGGTGCATTCCACAGCGTGTCGATCGCACTGTGGTTCGGTGGACTCGCCCTGCTGTTGCTCGCTGTTCTCGCCGGACCCGGTGAGGAAGATCTCGTGCACGCCGTACGCGGCTACACCCGACTGGCGCCGGCTTTCGTGACGGTGGCCGTTGTCTCGGGAACGCTGCACTTGATTCAACTCGACGGCGGCGGATTCCTCAGCAGTCGACACGGACGCCTCATCGTGCTCAAGGTGATCGGCGTCGCGGCCATGGTCTACCTCGGCATGCTCATGCGCCAGGTGGTCGCCACTCGTCTCGGCAAGGCCAAGGCACTCAACGCGAAGATCGCGTTCAGTCTGCGACGCGCCGTGGCCACCGAAGCCGCGTTCGGTGTGTTCGTCTTCGCGCTGTCGTCGTGGGCGGTCGCCACACTTCCGGCCAACATCGAGCCGCCCGGGACCGATCGAACCAATTACGCATTCGTAGGAGAACGTTCCGGCGGAGCGTTCGACGTGCAAGTGAAAGTCACACCCGCCATGGTCGGACTCAACGCGGTGCGCATCGACGTGCACTCACCCGAGAGCGGCCTCACCGATCTCACCGTGCAGTTCAATCCGCCCACGGCCGACACCGCGAGCGTCACGTTGTCGGTTCCGCTCGATGGCAAGGGGGCGGCTCGACTTCCGCTGAAGGAAGGCGTTCCGTTCGGAACGGCCGGACTCTGGACCGTGATCGTGAGCGGCAATGGACCCGATGGTCCGCTGCCCTCGGTCACGTACACCGTGTCGGTGATGGCCAACGACGACAATCCCGATGCGGCGGTGTTGGTGAGCACCACGTCGCCGGTTGGCACGGCGGCCACGGTTCCGATGACGGCTCTGGTGCCCGTCGGTGGATCGGCGGCTGTTGGAGCCGCGACCACGACGGTGCCGGGGATCCAGCCGGTCACGGCCACAGTCGTTCCATAACCGCCCATTCAGGCCCGATCCGACTGTGAGCCCGTCGCGGACCGAGGGGTAGCGTCTCCTCCGTGACCAGCGGCAACCCCATGCACGACAAGCTCGACGACCTCAAGCAGCGCAAGGAGCAAGCCCTTCTCGCCGGCTCGCCGCGCGCCATCGAGCGCCAGCACGAGAAGGGCAAGATGCTGGCCCGCGAGCGGATCGACTACTTGCTCGACCCGGGTTCCTTCCAGGAACTCGACATGTTGGCCCGCCATCGCGCACATGCGGCCGGCCTCGAAGAGCGCCCGTACACCGACGGCGTCATCACCGGCTGGGGCACCATCGAGGGCCGCAAGGTGTTCGTGTTCTCACAGGACTTCACGGTGTTCGGCGGTGCCCTCGGCGAAGTGTTCGCCGAGAAGATCCACAAGTTGATGGATCTCGCGCTCAAGGTCGGTGCGCCGGTCATCGGACTCAACGACGGTGCCGGTGCGCGCATCCAAGAAGGTGTCGTGTCGCTGGCCAGTTATGGCGGCATCTTCTATCGCAACGTGTTGTCGAGCGGAGTCATTCCGCAGATCTCGGTCATCCTCGGACCGTGCGCGGGTGGTGCGGTGTACTCACCGGCCATGACCGACTTCATCTTCATGGTTCGCGAGTCGAGCCACATGTTCATCACCGGTCCCGACGTGGTCAAGACGGTCACCGGCGAGGAAGTGACACTCGAAGAACTCGGTGGCGCCATGAGTCACGCCAGCAAGTCGGGTGTGGCCACCTTCGTGTCGGCCGACGAGAAGGCCTGCCTCGACGACGTTCGCTACCTCGTGTCGTTCCTCCCGCAGAACAACATGGAAGAGCCCCCGAGTGTCGACGCTGGCGACGACCCCGAGCGCCTGTGCCCCGAACTTCGCGACATCCTGCCGCCATCACCGAATCAGCCGTACGACATGAAGAAGGTCATCGCCTCGATCGTCGACGACGGTGAGTTCTTCGAGTACTTCCCGTACTGGGCCAAGAGCATCGTGTGCGGATTCGCTCGTATCGACGGCCAGACCGTCGGCGTCGTCGGCAACCAGCCGATGGTTCTCGCCGGAGTTCTCGACATCGAGAGCGCCGAGAAGGGTGCTCGCTTCGTTCGCACGTGCGATGCGTTCAACGTTCCGCTTCTCACACTCGTCGACGTGCCGGGCTTCCTGCCCGGTGTCGATCAGGAATACGGCGGCATCATCCGTCACGGCGCAAAGTTGCTGTACGCGTACTGCGAAGCGACGGTGCCGCGTATTCAGGTCATCACGCGCAAGGCCTACGGCGGCGCATACGTGGTGATGGACTCGAAGTCGATCGGTTCCGATCTGGCGTACGCCTGGCCCACGGCCGAACTCGCCGTCATGGGACCCAACGGTGCCGTCGAGATCGTGTATCGCCGCGAACTGCAGCAGGCCGCCGATCCGGTGGCCCGTCGCGCCGAACTCGTGGCCGAGTACACCGAGAAGTACGCCAACCCGTACGCCGCCGCCGAGCGCGGTTACATCGACGACGTCATCGATCCGGCCGAAACTCGCGTGAAGGTCATCAACGGCTTCAAGATGCTCCGCAGCAAGCGCGAGGAACTTCCGCGACGCAAGCACGGCAACATGCCGCTATGAGCAACCAGATCTCGCCCACTCCCACCGACGAAGAAGCGGTGGCCATCGCGGCCGCCATCGAGGCGCTGTGGCCGCGACCGGTCGTCGCTGTGGCCGACGATGGGTCGGGGCGTCGGTCGTCGTGGCGGTTCAGCGGACGCTGGTGGTCGCCGCCGGTCGTGTCACGTCGCGCGCGTCCCTGGTGACCGGGCGCTTCGGCGCGCGTAGGTGAGAAGGCCACTACCGTGACTCACGTGGAAGTCACGACCGTTGCTGACGATCTGGTGGTCCTGCATCGAGGGGCCGACGTTCACCGCTTCGACGAGCTCGCCCCCGACACGGTGCACGAGTTCCACGGAATCGAAGCACGAACACTGCCCCGGCCGAGCGGTGAACTGCTCTGCCGATTCGCCACCGTCAACGACGTCCACTTCGGCGAAGTCGTGTGCGGTCGCATGGACGACAGTCCACTCGGCCCGATCATCAGTCGTGACGATCACGAGTCACGCCATCCCGAGTTGATGAACGAAGAGGCGTGCCGCGAAATCGAGGCGATCGACCCGTTCGCGGTCCTCGTCAAGGGTGATCTCACCGCGTTCGGCACCGACGCCGAGTTCGCCGCCTTCGAGTCGTGTTACCGCGGCACGTTCGGCGATCGACTGCACGTCGTCCGCGGCAACCACGATTCGTATCTCGATCAAGGTGTCTACGACGTCGATCTCTGGGTCGAGATGCCCGGTGTGTGCGTGGCTCTCATGGACACCGCTATTCCGACCGAGACGACTGGTGCGTTCGACCGTGAGCAGATGGAATGGTTGGCCGACCATGCCGCATCGACCTCACTGCCGGTCATCGTGATGGGGCACCACCAGCAGTGGGTGTCGGGGAAGCGGAGCGACGACTACTTCGGGATCCATCCCGATTCGAGCGACGCCCTCGACCGCGTGGTCGCCGCACATTCGAACATTCTCGGGTACACCGCCGGACACACGCACCGTCACCGAGTCCGCAGGATGCCATGCGGTGCCCCCACGATCGAGATCGGAACCATCAAGGACTTCCCCGGCACGTGGGCCGAGTATCGCGTCTACGAAGGCGGTGTCATGCAGATCGTGCACCGCGTCTCGTCTCCTGAAGCACTCACCTGGAGCGAGCGTTGCCGCGGCCTGTACGCCGACTTCGGTGTCGACTACCAGACCTACGCGATGGGATCGCTCGACGAACGGTGCTTCGTGTTCCCGTCGCGCGACCGCTGATGACGACCGACCGACTCACCAGTGGCCTGCGGGCGGCCCAGGTCCCGCCCTTCCACGCCATGGCGATGTCGCTACGGGCGACCGAGCGGGCAGCGTCGGGAGCGCGCACTCTCTTTCTGCAAGTCGGCCAACCGAGCACAGGTGCTCCACTCGGAGCGCGACGTGCGGTCATCGATGCTCTCGAGCGAGCCGACTCACTGGGTTACACGAACGCACCGGGTCTGCCGCGTCTCTCCGCGCGGATCGCTCGCCACTACGACGAGGCGTACGGCGCACACGTCGATCCCGAACGAGTGGTCATCGTGGGCGGAGCATCGGCCGGTTTCACCCTCGCCTTCCTCGCCGCCTTCGACCCGGGCGATCGTGTGGCGGTTCTCGAACCCGGCTATCCGTGCTACCGCAACACACTCATTGCCCTCGGTGTCACCCCGGTTCCCGTCACGGTCGGGCCCGACTCGCGTTGGGTGCCCACCGTGGCGATGCTCGAAGCCGCCGGGCCGCTCGACGGACTCGTCATCGCGTCGCCGTCCAATCCGACGGGAACCGTGCTCGATCGATCGTCACTCGACGACATCACCCGCTATTGCGACGTCAACGGAATCCAGGTGATCGCCGACGAGATCTACCACGGCATCACCTACGGAGGTCCGGCTCCCACGCTGGCTGGCCGTTCGGACAGCGCAGTGGTCATCAACTCGTTCTCGAAGTACTTCTCGATGACGGGTTGGCGTCTCGGATGGATGGTCGTTCCCGATCATCTGCGCGACGTCGTCGAGCGGCTGCAGCAGAACCTCTACATCTGCGCACCTCACGTGAGCCAGATCGCCGGTCTGGCGGCGTTCGACTGCACCGACGAACTCGACTCACACGTCGCACGGTACGCCGAGCACCGCACGCTGCTCATCGACGGCCTCGCGGCCGCCGGACTCGACCGCATCGCCGCCGCCGACGGAGCGTTCTACGTGTACGCCGACGTGAGCCACCTCACCAACGACTCCATGGACCTGTGCCATCGATGGCTCGATCAGTTGGGAGTGGCGAGCACACCCGGACTCGACTTCGATCTCTCCCGCGGCCACCGCTTCGTCCGGTTCTCGTACGCCGGCGAACGCGCGCATTTGGAGGAAGCCTGCGGCCTCTTGGCAGGCTGGAAGCCATGACCACTCCGCTGGCCGACCTGCGTGTGATCGACCTGTCGACGGTGATCGCCGGACCCAACTGTGCGCGATACCTCGCCGACTTCGGTGCGGACGTGATCAAGGTCGAGCGACCCGACACCGGCGACACGTTGCGCAACATGGCCTGGAAGGACCCGCGTGACGGAGTCGGCCTGTGGTGGAAACTCACCAACCGCAACAAGCGCACAATCGCGCTCGACCTCAAAGACGACGCCGACCGCGACGTTCTCCTACGTCTCGTCCGTGACGCGAACGTTCTCGTGGAGAACTTCCGACCCGGCACGCTCGAGCGGCTCGGCCTCGGACCCGACGTGCTGCACGATCTGAACCCTGATCTCGTCATCACACGTGTGAGCGGGTTCGGCCAGGACGGCCCCTACGCGCAACGACCCGGATTCGCATCGATCGCTGAGGCGATGTCGGGTTACGCCGCCATCGCGGGTGAGGCCGATGGTGCACCGATGCTCCCGCCGATCGCCCTCACCGACGAACTGACCGGAATCGTTGCCGCCTTCGCCACCATGGTCGCGCTGCACTCCGGAGTCGGACAAGTGGTCGACGTGAATCTGCTCGAGAGCGTGTTCCACGCGATGGGACCTCTCGCATCTCTGTACGCCCTCACCGGCGAGACGCAACCCCGACTCGGCTCGGGTCTGCCCTACACCGTTCCACGCGGTACGTATCGCTGCGCCGACGGTAAGTGGGTCGGTATCTCAACCTCTTCCGATTCGGTTGCTCGTCGCGTGATGGAACTTCTCGGTGTCGGCCACGACCAACGATTCGCCACCTTCGACGGCCGAGCCGCCAACCGTGAAGAACTCGAACGTCTCATGCGCGACTGGTGCGCTGCACGTCCGCAACACGAGGTCTTGCGTGCGTTCGAAGAAGCCGAGGCTGCGATCGGGCCGATTCTCGACATGGCCGACATCGCAATCGACCCCCACTACCTGGCCCGACAGGCCGTGGTGAACGTGGGTGACACACCCATGCAGAACCTCATCGCTCGACTGTCGAAGACACCGGGCGAACTCCGACACCCGGGTCGACCGCTCGATGCCGATGGCGACGAGATCCGTGCGAAAGGCTGGAAGTCATGACCGCAACGAAACCCTACGTCTACGTGGCCGGGCCACTCTTCGACGAAGGTGAACGCTGGTTCATCGAGAAGGTCGACGCGCTGATTCGATCGCTCGGGTTCGACACGTTCTTGCCCCATCGCGACAATCCGCCCAAGACCGCACACAACGTGCGCACGATCTTCGACAACGACAAGGGTGGAATCGACCGTTGCGACGTGATCGTGGCCAACCTGAACGGCATCACCACCGACGACGGAACTGCCTGGGAGCTCGGTTACGCGTACGGACTCGGCAAGTACAGCATCGGCTTGTTCACCGACTGGCGGGCGCGATTCCCCGCACCGAACGAAGTGGTCAATTTGATGATGCAGTGCTCGATCGACGTACTCGTGCGCTCACTCGACGAACTCGAAGGAGCACTCAAGGAGTGGCAGATCGCCAACTCCTGACCTGGCAGTTGGTCAGGCGCGGGTACCGATCGGGCACGAGACACCCGTGCCACCGATTCCGCAATAACCGTTCGGGTTCTTCGACAGGTATTGCTGGTGGTATGGCTCGGCGTAATAGAAGGGTCCGGCCAGTGCGATCTCCGTCGTGATCTGCGGATAGCCCGCCGTGGTGAGTCGCTCCTGGAAGACCGTGGCTGATGCCTGAGCCGCCGCCAACTGAGCATCGTTCAACGCGTAGACCGTGCTTCGGTACTGACTTCCGATGTCGTTGCCCTGTCGCATCCCTTGTGTGGGGTCGTGGTTCTCCCAGAAGACGCGGAGCAAGTCGTCGTACGACACCTTGCTCGGATCGAACACGACCAACACGACTTCGGCATGTCCGGTGAGGCCGCTGCAGCACTCCTCGTAGGTGCAGTTGGGGGTGTACCCACCGGCGTAACCAACGGCTGTCGAATACACACCGTCGGTCTGCCAGAACTTGCGCTCGGCGCCCCAGAAGCAGCCCATCCCGAAGATCGCCGTCTCGAAGCCATTCGGCCACGGGCCGACGAGGGGAGTGCCGAGAGCGTGATGTTGAGCGGGCACCGGCATGGTCTGATCGGTGCGACCGGGGAGGGCCTGCTCGGGTGACACCATCGACGCGCTCTTCTTGGCGAACAACATGTCGACAGATTACGGCGAGTCGTTTCGCTTTGATCAGCCGACGGCTGGTGACAGTCGACGACTTCGAACCACCCGATCGATCACCAGGAGGATCACAGCACTCATGCCCCACAGCGGATAGATCAGACCGAGGACGAGGGCCGTGATGCCGAGTGACTTCTGGGCCCGTTGATCGACGGCTCGACGCGGGACGCCGAGCGATCCGGGTCGCCGGCGGCGCAACCACATCACCAGAGCGGTGACGATGCTCCAGATCACCAACACGCAGATCAGCGTGAGGAAGATTCGGTTGACGAGACCGAATTGGGTTCCCATATGCGTCTGCACTCCGAATTCTGCCGTTCGTTGAATGGCGCCCCACGTGTCCGCATCACTCTTCCCCAACGTTCGAGCGCTGAACTGGTCCAGGTACAACGCCCCTTGCTCACCCAGCGAACTCGGCCACGGATTGAACACCACGTATGCGCCGTACTGAGTAGCTCCGCTCTCGTCGACGACGTCGACAGGAGGAACGATCGAGAACCCAGGCATCATGCCCTCGTCCTGCGCGGCTCGATACACCGCCTCCAAACCGACCTGTTCGGCCATCGGAGGATCCGGCATCGTGGTCGCCTCGTCCATCGAACCGTGTGAGTGATCGCCACCACCATCGGACGTGGGCACGGCATCGGTTCCGCTGGCCCAAGGAATGCGAACGCCGTCACGGGTGAGGTCTCCCACCAGCGGGATCGCCGAGGCCGGACCCGAGTACTCCCAGAAGTTCTCGGTGTTCGGGGTGATCTCGCTGGCCACCGTCTGGAACTCGCTACCCCAGAACGTCGCCCAGGGAAGACCGGTCACGACGAAGAAAACCAGTCCGATGCTCAACAGTGTTCCACCGGAAGCGTGCAGATCTCGCCACATCGGTCGGCCACCTCGCGAAAACCGCGGGATGAACTTGCGCTTCTGCGAGTTCGCACGGGGCCACCACAGATAGATGCCGCTCACCGCGAGGACCAGAGCCCAACCGGCCACGATCTCCACCACGACCTCACCGATTTCGACGGTACGGAAGGCTGGCCCCTCGCCGAAAATGCCCGTGAGGGACGGAATGGGCATCGTGAATTGGCGGGGGAGAAAGGAACCGTGTGTCGTGTTCGCGAACGCGACTAGATCATGACCGACCACCCGGTCTCCGATGATCTCCCCGGTGTACTGGTCGACGAAGACTTCGCGTGACCGGCCGTACTCATCCGTCATGTTGAAAATGTTCGAGCGACTGGCTTTGCGAGCCGGCGTCACGGAACTCAGCGAGTAACCATCTTCGGCCGCAAGGATTGTCGACAACTGTTGGTCGAGACTCACCTCTTGAGTACCGACCGGCACGACGAACTCGTCGGCATTCATCGTCTCGTTGAGCACATCCGAATACAGGATCACGAGTCCGGTGAAAGCGAACCACAAGAGCGCAGGGGCGATCACGACCCCCGCGAGGAAGTGGAGCCTCCACAGCCGGCGCCACAGTCGACCCGACCCCGCCTCGACGTCGTCCAAGCGTTCACTTGATGCAGTCACGAAAGCCTCCTCGGATACAAGAACGGATTCACAGGTCGGTCACGCCGATCGACGATTTTCTTCGATGACGATCGGGCGGAATCCGACGGGTCGACGGCCCGGTAGACGGCGACCACCCGGCGGTGCGCCCAGTAGCCACAACATCACGACGCTGACGACCTCAGGAATGTGTCGTGCCTCGCTGACGAGAGGAATGCGACCCTCGATGAGATCGATGATGGCGCCAATGGCGAGGGCAACGGCTAATACCAGTGCGATCGGCATCATCATGCGCGCCCGCGTCGGCCTGACGACGACCACGAGGAGAAGTACGCCGAAGGCGACGGTGAATGCTCCGAGGTGACGTGCGTCGTGTCCCGATTCGGATCCTGCGCCGAGTAGATCGGGGATGGAAAAGACGATGACTTCCAGAGCACACACCGCGAGAACCGCACGAGCGATCGTCCATCGAGCGACTCCGCTCGCGATTCGCACCCGCTTTCCGATCACTTCCGACAGATCCGGAACTCGCTCGGCGCGACGAAGCGACGATCGACGGACCTGGTGAACGAAATCGGAGAAATCTCGGCAGGACTGGCATCGCTCGATGTGTGCCTCGATCTCCAGCGGAGTCACATCAGACTCCTCCCCGTCCACCGAGGCACTGATCGCTTCCTGCCACCTTCCGCAGTCCATGACTCACTGAGTCGCCGTCGACGTCGGGAAAGTTCCGGCGAACGGATGGTCCGTGGCAAGATCATCGTCGTGGTCTCGTCCGATCCACTTCGCCCCCTAGCCAGCGCCGCCGCCGACGGCGACGACAAGGCCTTCGCTCGACTCGTCGATGCGACCCAAGGCGACGTGTGGCGGCTCTGCCGGTTACTGGGTTCGCCAGCTGACCCGGATGACCTGACACAGGACACGTTCATTCGCGTCCATCGGTCCCTGCCGAGATTCCGAGGCGATACGACGGTCCGAGCCTGGATCCTGTCGATCGCTCGACGCGTGTGCGCCGATGCCGTCCGCAAACAATTGCGGCACCGCCGACTGGTGGGTCGTCTCGTTCACATGAGGCCGCCCGACGAATCAACAGTCATGCCGGATGGTTCTCTCGGCGACTTGCTCATGTCGGTCGAGGAGACACGTCGTGAGGCATTCGTCCTGACCCAGTACATCGGACTGACCTACGAGGAGACCGCCGAGGTCATGGGCTGCGCAGTGGGAACCGTTCGTTCCCGGGTCGCGCGGGCGCGATCCGATCTGATGCAGGCGTGGAAGTCGAGTTCGGCCGGCTGACGGGCTACTTCAGGAGGAGTTCGTCGATGCGACGAGCCGAAACACTCAGGCCCACGATCGAGATGCCGAGCAACACGGCCACGTGCACCAGGATCCCCCACGTGCCGATTCCGAGTGAGGCACACCGCACGAGAGACACGCCGTGATAGAGCGGGCTCAGCTGAACCAACCAGCCCCAGTCACCGTAGGACGACAGGGGATAGAAGGTCGCCGAGAACAAGAACAGCGGCATCACGATCGTCTGGACCCACTCGAAGTCGACCCACGAGCGCATGTACGTGGTGGCCGCCATGCCGACCGAGGCGAATGCCAGTCCGACGAGCATGCAGGCGGGCAATGACAGCACGACCCATGGGCTGTCGGCCATGCCGAGGCCGAGCAGACACACCAGGAACGTCGTCGAATAGATCGTTCCGCGCAGGAGAGCCCAACCGATCTCACCGAGAGCGACGTCCTTCGATCCCATGGGAGTGGCGAGCACCGCGTCATAGAGCCGCTCGTGACGCAACTTGAAGAAGATGTTCATCGTGCTGTCGTAGACCGCGCCGTTCATGGCCGAGCTGGCCATCAAGGCGGGGGCGACGAACTTCGCGTAGTCGATGCTGCGGCCGGCGAAGTCGACGTCGCCGACCAACGAACCGAAGCCGATGCGGATGGACAACAAGTAGAAGAGCGGTTCGAAGAATCCGGACACGAGGATCATCCACGTTCGGCGGTAGACGAGAATGCTCCGCTCGACCATGCGCTGCGGACGACGAGCACCACGAAAGATGGGTGGAATCACTCGAGCGACGAGGAACGTCGAGCTCATCGGTACAACCGCCGAATGAAGAGCCGACGACAGATGACGATGCCGACCGCGATGTAGGCCACGATCACGGCGAGGTGCCCGAGCGCCGTGACGAGGCCCATCGTGTGGAGCGAGAAGCCGCGACACAACTCGACGCCGTGCCACAGCGGAGTGATCCAGGCGATCGGTCGCAAGCCGACCGGCAGCGATTCGATGGGATAAAAGGCTCCGCCGAAGAGGAACAACGGCGTGATGATGAAGCGCTGCACATAATTGAACGACGCGTCGTATTCGCACACCGCGGCGTAGGCAGCGATCACGGCGGCGAACGACAGGCCGCACAGGACAGCTGCTGGTACCGCCAGAACGAGTCCCCACGATCGTGTGTCGGGGAACAGTGCGAGCACAACTCCGACGCCAGCCACGAAGATTCCGATGCGCGTGGCCAACCACAAGAACATCCCGCGGACGATCTGCATGGGTGACAACCGGGTGGCAGCCATCGCCTCGAAGAAGCCTTGCCACTTGAATCCGGCCATCACCGGGTACGTGGACTCGAACGAGCCGACGATCATCGCGGTGGTGGCGAGGAGACCGGGCGCCAGAAACGACACGTACGGAACTCCACCCAACGCATCCACCGACGACTGACGCGAGTTGACGAGAGATCCGACACCGAGGCCCATGCCGAGCAGGAACACGAGGGGTTGCAGCAAACCGAGAACGACCTCGGTCTTCCAGGTACGGCGCAGGATGGTCGCGTAGTACTCCCAGACTCGAACAGCCGGCAGCGTGGTCATCACTCCACCAGACTGCGGCCGGTGAGTCGCAGGAACACGTCTTCGAGCGAACTCCGGCGCACCAGCGCGCTCTCGTGCGGGACACCACGTCGATGGACTTCACCGAGAACGTCTTCGCCGTCGCCCGCGTAGATGAGAACACGATCGGGCAGCACCTCTTGCCGATCGCCGAGCCCCGCGAGTACGGCGGCTTGATCGGAATTCGTACCAGCGGCGAATCGCAATTCGAGCACCTCGCGGCTCGAATGCTCTTCGATCAAATGTCGCGGAGATCCCTCGGCGACGATACGGCCACCGTCCATCACCACCAGCCGATCACACAGTTGCTCGGCTTCGTCCATGTAATGGGTGGTGAGCACGAGAGTCACGCCCTGCTGTTTGAGGCGGTACAGGCGATCCCACAGGATGTGACGCGCCTGCGGATCGAGACCCGTGGTGGGCTCGTCGAGGAGCAACAACTCGGGTCGGTTGATGAGGCTGCGCGCGATCGTGACGCGGCGTTTCATGCCACCACTCAGCGGTTCGACCCGTGAGTTGGCGCGGTCGGTCAGCTGCACGAAATCCAACAACTCGCCGGCCCGCTTCTTGCAGTCGGAGCGGGGAATGTCGAAGTAACGCCCGTACACGACCAGGTTCTCGAGCACCGTCAATTCGCTGTCGAGATTGTCCTGCTGAGGAACCACACCCATGCGGGCACGAATACGCGAGCCGTGCTCGAGCGGATCGAGCCCGAAGATCCGCAGATCTCCACCCGACGCCGGCGACACACAACCGATCATGCGCATGGTGCTCGACTTACCAGCACCGTTCGGACCGAGGAAGCCGAAGGACTCGCCGCGTTCGATTCGGAAATCGACACCTTTCACGGCCTCGAAGTCGCCGAACCTCTTCACAAGGCCGCGCGCCTCGATCACCGCTTCACCACCTGACACGCCGAGAACCCTACTGGGGACGGTGCTCGGCACCCGGTGCCATTCGACGGGGGTAGTTTCGTCGTGTGATCGTTCGCGACATGACCACTGCCGATCTGGCGATCGCTCACGCCATCAATCAAGAAAACGTTCCGGCCGTCGGCGAGGAGACCTTCGCCGACTTCGAACACATCTTCGGAGTGTCCTCGATGAACTTGGTGGTCGAAGCCGACGGTGCGGTGCGCGGCTTCTGCATGGTGATGCCACCAGGCGTCGACTACGACAGCCCCAACTACCTCTACTTCTGCGACAACTACACGAGCTTCGTGTACCTCGATCGAGTGGCGGTGACCGACGGCTGGCGCGGACGAGGAATCGGTCCATTGCTGTACCGCGAGGTCGAACAGCGAGCGCAGGCCGACTGGTTCACCCTCGAGGTGAACGTGAAACCGATGAACGAAGGCTCACTGCGTTTTCATGCTCGTGAAGGCTTCGTCGAGGTGAGCCAGCAAGAGACCCGGCCGGGCAAGATCGTCAGCCTGATGGCCAAACGACTGCGCTGATCACGAACGACGGTCGGGCAGGAAACGGAAGCGCTCGCGCACTTCTTTCACCCTGTCGGCCGTGACGTCGGCCAGCAGGATCCCCTCGCCGTAACGCTGGCTGGCCAACACGTCTCCGTACGGATCGAGGATGCAACTATCGCCCGAGTAGTGCAGACCTCCGCCCGATCCCACACGATTGCAGCCCACCACGTAGGCCTGGTTCTCGATGGCCCGCGCGCGCAGCAAGGTCATCCAGTGCTCACGGCGAGGTTCGGGCCAATTGGCCGGCACCAGATAGACGTCAGTGTCACGAGCCAACTGCCAGAACTCGTCGGAGAAACGCAGGTCGTAACACACGAAGAGCGACACCCGAAGATCACCCACCGTGATCGTGACCAACTCGGTACCCGGCCGAACGTGTCGGTCCTCACCACCGAACGTGAACGGATGGATCTTGCGATAGCGGTGCACCGATCCGTCGGGTGCGGCAACCACCAACGTGTTGGCCGGACGACGATCATCAGCCGACGACTCGGCCGGGATCTCCGGACACGAACCGCCGATCCAGACTCCGTGGTGCCGGGCTCGCTCCAGCAAGAACTGTGATGACGGACCACCTTCTTCTTCGGCGAAGTCGGGGGACTCCACAGCGAAGCCAGTGGAAAACGTCTCGGAGAGCAGAACGAATTCGGCCCCGCGATCGACGGCCGACGCGATCAGTTCAGACAAGTGCACGAAATTGGCCTGACGGTCGCACCATGCGATGTCGTGTTGCACCGCGGCGAACTTCACGACAGCCCCTTCAACCGAGTGACGGCTTCATCGATGAGTTCGAATCGCTTGCAGAAGGCGAAGCGAACCAGATGACGGCCTTCGCTCTCGTGTGCACGGTCGTAGAACACGACGTTCGGGATTCCGACCACCCCACAACGAGCGGGCAACGAGCGGCAGAACGCGTAGCCGTCACCCGACGGTTCGACTGGTCGGATGTCGACGGTCACGAAGTACGTGCCGGCGGGCTTGAAGACATCGAAGCCTGCCTCGGCCAAGCCCGACATGAGACGATCGCGCTTGGTCTGCAGGTCGCGAGCCAACTCGACGAAGTATTCGTCAGGCAAGCGCAGTCCAGTCGCGATCGCGGGTTGGAACGGCCCCGATGACACGTACGTGAGGAACTGCTTGGCGGCGCGCGCCGCGGCCACGAGCGGGGCTGGGCCGCATACCCAACCCACCTTCCATCCGGTGGTGTTGAAGGTCTTGCCACCACTCGAGATCACGAGCGTTCGTTCCTTCATCCCGGGAAGAGATGCGATCGATCGGTGGACGACACCGTCGTAGGTGAGGTGTTCGTACACCTCGTCGGACACGACGATCAGATCGTTGGCGATCGCGACCTCGGCGATCGTCTTCAGCTGCTCGTCGTTCAACACTGCCCCGGTGGGATTGTGCGGCGTGTTGAGCAGAATCACCCGAGTCTTCGGCGTGATGGCCGCACGTAACTCGTCGGGATCGAACGAATACGACGGAGGTCGCAACGTGACCGGACGCGTCACCGCACCGGCCAAGGCGATACACGCCTGATAACTGTCGTACATCGGCTCGAGCAGGGCGACCTCGTCACCGGTCTCGAGCAGTCCGAGCAGACATCCGGCGAGAGCCTCGGTCGCACCGGCCGTCACCAAGATTTCGCGATCGGGGTCGTAGTCGAGACCCCAGAAACGCTTCTGATGTTCGCTGATCGCTTGACGCAGAACCGGAACACCAGGACCGGGCGGATACTGGTTCTGCCCCGAACGGATGGCGGCCACGGCCGCATCGAGTACCTCGGCCGGTCCGTCGTAGTCAGGGAAACCCTGACCGAGATTGATCGAGCCGGTTTCGGTGGCCAGTGCGGTCATCTCGGCGAAAATCGTCGAGCCGAACCCCTGCAGTTTCGAGGTCAGGAACGGCGCGCGCGACATGAGGTCAGGTTACGCCGAGCGTCGCGAGGATCGCATCGAGTAGTCCGCTCGCACCGAAACGGAACGTCTGAGGCGTGGCCCAGGCGGGGCCCATGATCTCGTCGGCGAGCCCGAGGTACAACCGAGCGTCAGCAATCGTGCGAATGCCGCCCGACGGCTTGATCCCGACGGTTGCGTCACTGTTCCGAATCACATCGAGCATGGCGCGGACCGCATCGGGCGTGGCCGAGGTGGTCGTCTTGCCCGTGGACGTCTTGACGAAGTCGGCGCCAGCAGCGATCGCCAGTCGAGCCGCTGACTGGATGAGATCGACGTCGCCGATTTCACCGGTTTCGAGGATCACCTTGAGGTGACACTCGGACGGCACGACACCACGCACCGTCGACACGTACTCACTCGCACGAGCAGTGTCGCCACGAATGAACGACGTGTACGGAAGAACGAGATCGATCTCGTTGGCACCGTCAGCGAGCGACGCCCGCGTCATGTCGACCACGTCACCGAGCGGTTCGTCACCCGACGGAAAATTGACCACTGTTGCGATGGCGACCCCACGACCGGCCAAACACTCCGACGCCGTGGCCACGAAACGCGGCCACACGCAGACGGCTGCGACATGTCCGAAAGGCGTCGTTGCCCGCTCGCACAAACGGACCACGTCGTCTCGAGTGCACCGGTCGTCGAGATTCGTCAGATCGAGACAGTCGAGTGCTCGCTGCGCGACCTCACGATCGGAGGTCACGACACGAAACCACTCAAGTTCTCGGGTCCGAACGAAGTGGGAAGAAGCGATTCCATCGTGAACGTCGCGCGCACACCATCCGGGCCGCACGCGTAGATCGGCGTGGACGGACGAGCGAACTCGCGAACTCGCTGGCGGCAACCGCCGCAACACGTACCCACGTCGACACTGTCGCAGATGGTGACGAGCACGGCGATGTCGCGATCACCAGCAGCGCACATCGCGGCGATCGCTCCCGCCTCGGCGCACGTGCCGACGGGGTATGCCGCGTTCTCGACATTGCAGCCCACGTGAATTCGACCCGACGACGACAAGATGGCGGCGCCGACGAGGAAATGCGAGTACGGAGCGTAGGCCTGCTCCTGTACACGTTTGGCGGCGGCGAACAGTTCGGCGACGCGATGTTCGGGTGGATAAGGCCAGTTCTCGCTCACGGACCACAACTTACGACGCCGTGTGGCGGTGTGGTGTCGACCCGGTGTGCGAGGATGGCGCGTGATCAGAAGAAGCGTCCTCAGCGTCTGGAGTTGGGCGGTCCTCGTGATCGTCATCATCGTCTGGACGCCGCTGGTCTTCGTCACCTGGCTGGTCACGCTTCCCTTCGACAAGGGCCACTACGCAGCCGGCTACTTGTTCCGCAAACTCACCGTGGTGCATCAGGCGCTCACACCGATGTGGAAGTTCCGCACCAGCGGACAATTGCCACCCGACAAGCGTCGCCCCTACGTCGTGGTGGCCAACCACGAGAGTTTCGTCGACATCCTTCTCATCAGCCATCTGCCCATCGAGATGAAGTGGATGTCGAAGGAGTCGATCTTCAAGATTCCGTTGGTGGGATGGATGATGCGGATGGCCGGCGACATCCGGTTGGTGCGCGGCGATCGTGCGAGTGGTGCCGCAGCCATTGCGGCCTGCCACGACCGACTTCGCAAGAAGGTGTCGGTGATGATCTTCCCCGAAGGCACGCGTTCGGCCGACGGATCGCTCGGAGCATTCAAGGACGGTGCGTTCCGCCTCGCAATCGACGCCGGCGTTCCGATCCTGCCGCTCGTCGTCCACGGAACACGCACGGCTCTGCGTAAGCACGACTGGCGACTGGGCGACTCGAACGCGGTGGTTCGAGTCCTCGATCCGATTTCCACCGAAGGAATGACGATCGACGACATGCCGAAGTTGCGTGACGACGTTCGGGCTCTGATCGCGCGCGAACTCGACGAGATGTCAGCCGCCGCCTAGCGGCCGGAGTGACCGAACCCGCCGCCGCGATCGTCGCCATCGAGCGACTCGACTTGGCTCCACTGCACTTCCAGAACCGTTTGCACCACGAGTTGTGCGATGCGATCACCCCGACGCACGTGATAGTCGTCGGTCGGATCGGTGTTGAGCAACACCACCTTGATCTCGCCTCGGTACGCGCAGTCGATGAGTCCGGGACTGTTCACGACCGTCAACCCGTGCTTCAGGGCCAAACCGCTGCGAGGCAGAACGAATGCCGCCGTACCACGCGGTAGAGCCAGAGCGATTCCGGTCGGAACCAGGACCCGACCACCACCAGCTCTGACGAGCGCATCCTCGCGAGCCAACAAGTCGAGTCCGGCATCGCCCGCATGTGCGTAGGTGGGCAGCGGAAGGTCGGCGTCGAGACGAACGACCGGAACGGTCACGCGGGGCCAGGACGCTTCGGACACGCTTCGACGATAGGCGGTGTCGCCGGCGGCCTTCGATCCGCGCCACATGGATGGCCTATGGTCTCCGACGTGCTGGTGTGGATGGATCTCGAGATGACGGGGCTCGACCCCGCCAAAGAGGTCATCGTCGAAATCGCCACCATCGTCACCGACGATCAACTGAACATCGTCGCCGAAGGTCCCGACCTGGTCGTTCCGGCACCACCCGACGTCCTGGCCGCCATGGATCCTTTCGTGATCGACATGCACACCAAGTCCGGACTGCTCGAACTCATGAAGGCGTCCACGCTCACTCTCGAAGAAGCCGGCCGACTCACACTCGAGTTCATCAAATCGCACGTCCCCGAGCCGCGCACCGTGCCGCTGTGCGGCAATTCCATCGGAACCGATCGTCGCTTCCTGGCCAAGTATCTCCCCGACATCGAGAACTACTTGCACTACCGCTCGGTCGACGTGAGTTCCATCAAAGAACTCGTGAAGCGCTGGTACCCCGGAACCGACAACGTTCGACCCTTCAAGGCCGGAACCCACCGAGCGCTCGACGACGTGCGTCAAAGCATCGAAGAGCTCCGCTTCTATCGCGAGCGAGTATTCGTCGCCGGCGAAGGCTCACCAGTACCCTCGTCCCCGTGACCGAGGCCCACTCCCACACCCAGCCGTCGGCTCCACGACCACCCAAGCAGGAGCAGTTGCCGGCCACCGAGCAGATCGACGAGATCGCACCCGGAGTCCTGCGTACCCAGTTGCCCATCGACATGCCCGGACTCGGACACGTCAACATGTACGTCCTCGAGGACGACCGTGGCGTCACCGTGGTCGATCCGGGTCTCGCCACCCCCGCCAACTACAAAGCCATCACCCATCGCTTGGGCTTGGCCGGAGTTCCACTCAAGCGAGTGCATTCGATCGTGGTCACGCACAGTCACCCCGACCACTACGGCGGTGCGTACTGGCTCCAGAAAGAGACCGGTAGCGAGATCATCACGAGTGCGCGGTTCCGGATGTTCTGGGACCCGACCGAAGCGCCCGACATCGACGTCGAGGATGCCGCCGACATTCCGGTGCAGCGCCGACCGTGGGATGCCACTCCGTGGGGTGGGCCCGGATACGACATTCCGTGGCAACGCAAGATGCGCTACGCGGTGGCGCGCCGAGTACCGGGCCTCATCAAGACACCGAAGCCGACGGTTCGTCTCGACGACAGTGAACACATCCGCTTCGCCCGTCGCGAATGGATCGCGTTGCACACGCCCGGCCACACCGACGATCACTTGTGCCTCTTCGATCCCGAGCACGGACTCATGCTCTGCGGCGACCACGTACTTCCCACCATCACTCCGCACATCAGTGGTCTCATCGGCACTCGCGATCCCCTCAAGAAGTTCTTCCAATCTCTCGACAAAGTGGCCGAATTCGGATCGCAAGTCACCACCGCGCTGCCCGCTCACGGCAATCCGTTCACCGATCTGGCCGGCCGAGCCAGGGCCATCAAAGAACACCACGAAGGTCGACTCCAGAAACTCCGTGACGCCGCCGCCGAACTCGACCGCCCGGCCACGGTGATGGAAATGTCCACCCACCTGTTCTCCCCGCGCGCCTTGGGCGGGATGGCCGACAGCGAGACGTTCGCCCACCTCGAACACCTTCGAATCGCCGGTGAATTCGTCCGAATCGAACACACCGACCGGTTCGAGTACGTACTCGCCGATTGAGTGACACAATCGGGTCATGACGTCGACGTCGGCGCCCAACGTTCTCTTCATCACACTCGATCAGTTCCGAGGTGATGCCCTGTCGTGTGCCGGGCATCCACTCGTACGCACACCTCACCTCGATGCATTGGCTGCCGAGGGAGTCCGTTTCGCCCGGCACTACACACAATCCACACCATGTGCGCCGGGCCGAGCTGGTTTGTACACCGGCATGTACCAAATGAATCATCGTGTCGTCGCCAATGGCACACCACTCGATTCACGCTTCGACAACGTCGCACTGCTCGCCCGTCGCGCTGGTCGGCGACCGGTTTTGTTCGGCTACACCGATCAAGCCGTCGATCCCCGCGTGACGACCGGTCCCGACGATCCGCGCCTCCAGTCGTACGAAGGCATCCTGCCCGGATTCGAATGCATCGTCGATCTGGCCATTCCTCATCAACCCTGGATCGACTTCCTGGCCCAACGCGGTGTCGATGTCTCGGCGGGATACGACGCCATGCTGCACAGTGAGAACGAGCGGTCCGAAGAACTCTCGATGGCATCGTTCACCACCGATCGAGTCATCGACTGGATCGACTCCCATGGTGACGAGTCCTGGTTCGTGCACGCCAGTTATCTCCGACCGCATCCGCCGTACTCGGCGCCAGGACGATTCGCGTCGATGTACTCACCCGACGATTGCGGCGATCCCATCGCACCCGCCGACGATCGCCACCCTTTCCACGACGTGTTGATGAACATCGACATCGTCAAGGTGCCCACCGATCCGATCGACATGCGAAACATTCGCGCGCAGTACTTCGGAATGATCTCTGCGGTCGATCACGAAGTGGGCCGTTTGTGTGCCGCTCTGCGCGCCCGCGGACGCTGGGACGACACCGTGGTCGTCATCACGTCCGATCACGGTGAGCAGCTGGGCGATCACGGACTTCTTCAAAAAGTGGGTTGGTTCGAGGAGAGCCACCACATTCCACTCATCTGGCGCGACCCACGCCATCCGGGTGGTCGCATCGTCAATTCGTTCACCGAGAGTGTCGACGTGATGCCCACGCTCGCACAGACCTGGGGCCTCGACGTCCCGCTGCAGTGCGACGGTCTGCCGCTCACACCGTTCATCGAAGGAACCGAACCCCCGTGGTGGCGCACCGCCGCCTCGTGGGAATTCGACTGGCGCTTCGCACTCATCGCGTGGGGTGAGTACCAGTGGCCCTGGGATCGTCGACTCGAGAATCAACATCTCACCGTGCGGCGCTCGGCTGACACCGCGTACGTGCAGTTCGGTGACGGCTCGTGGCTGTGCTTCGACATCGCCACCGATCCCACCTGGCGAACACCCATCACCGATCCGGCCCGAATTCTCACCATGACCCAGGAGATGCTCGTGTGGCGCAGCACACACAGCGATCGCACCCACACCGGTCTCCTCGTCGATGCCGGTGGGGTGGGGCGATGGCCCGACGGAATTCCGTGGCGTTCGGAGATGCCAAGATCGTCGGCATGAGCCGAACCCCGAACGACATCGACCACCTCATCGGGCAGATGACGCTCGACGAAAAAGCCCGACTCACCTCGGGTGCGTCACTCTGGTCGACCGTCGACATCGAGCGGGTCGGAATCCCGTCGGTCATCGTGACGGACGGACCCGCCGGCGCCCGCGGTCCGTTCACTCCGGGTCTGGGCAAGCAAAGCGCGTCACTTTGCGTGCCGTGCGGATCGGCCCTCGGTGCCACGTTCGACGTCGAACTGCTCGAACGAATCGGCGCCGCTGTCGGACATCAGGCACGATCGAAGACTGCGCGCGTGCTGCTCGCTCCCACCGTCAACTTGCATCGATCACCACTCGCCGGTCGGAACTTCGAGTGCTACTCGGAAGACCCGTTGCTGAGTGGCAAACTCGCCGCTGCCTATATCCGCGGGGTGCAATCGAACGGTGTGGCCACGACGGTGAAGCACTTCGTCGGCAACGACGCCGAGTTCGAGCGCATGACCATCGACAGCGTCATCGACGAAAGAACTCTGCGCGAGGTGTACCTCGTGCCATTCGAGTACGCCGTACGAGAAGGTGGCTCGCTCGGGATCATGACCTCGTACAACCGACTCAATGGTCGATACAACGCCGAGAACCGTTGGTTGCTCAACGACCTGCTCCGCGGCGAATGGGGTTTCGAAGGATTCGTCATCACCGACTGGTACGCCGGATTCACCACCGAAGGTGCCGCCGAGGCCGGCCTCGATCTCGAGATGCCCGCACCCGCGCGCTACTACGGCAAACACCTCGTGGACGCGGTGAGAGACGGTCGGGTCGACGAAGCACAGGTCGACCGCGCGGTCCGAACGCTGCTCACCGTGTTCGACCGCCTGGGGGCACTCGATGACGAACCGGCCGAACCCACGGCCATCGATCTCGACGAGCACCGAACACTGGTACGCCGTGCGTCGGCCGGATCGATGGTTCTGCTGCGTAACGAGAAGGTCGCGAACGACGCGCCACTGCTACCACTCGATCCGCGATCGCTGCGCCGTCTGGCGGTCATCGGGCCGAACGCCGCGCGGGCCCGCATCATGGGCGGCGGCTCGGCCGAGGTCATGCCGCATTCCCATCTCACGATCATCGAAGCGTTGCGATCGCGATTCACAGGCGTCGAAGTGAACCACGAACACGGATGCTCGATCGATCGATCGACCCCCACCATCGCCGGCGACATGGTCACGTCGCCGAACGGCGAACAAGGATTCACGGTCACCGTCGTCGACAAAGGTCGCGACGTCGCAACCATCCAACGTGCGGACGGACGAGTGCTCGTAGTTGCGCGCCAAGAAGAAGGTGTACCGATCTCGGGCTTCAGTTTCTCGGCCATCGGACATCTGCAGGTCGATGCCACCGCCGACTACACGATCTCGGTGTCCGAGACGAGCCCGTGTCGGCTCTTCCTCGACGACGAATGCATCATCGATGGAACCGAGTTGCCTCCCCCGGGCCATCGGTTCTTCGGGCTGTTCCGCGAGGAGATCGCCACGACCGTTCGTCTCACCAAGGACCGCGTCCACGTGCTCCGACTCGAATGCGACGCCGTGTCACGTCAGTGGGCCCACGGAGCTCAGATCGGCCTGGCTCGCGTCGACGACACCGACCCCATCGCGGCCGCCGTCGATTTGGCTCGGTCATCCGATGTGGCCTTGGTGGTGGTCGGAACCAACAACGAATGGGAGAGCGAAGGACACGATCGCGATTCGCTCGACTTGCCCGGTCGTCAGGTCGAACTGATTCGCCGCGTGGCTGCTGCCAATCCACGCACGGTGGTCCTCGTGAACACCGGAGCACCCATCGACATGGAGTGGGTCGAGTCGGTCCCCGCCGTAATGCAGGTGTGGTTCGGTGGCCAGGAAATGGGGCCCGCCGTGGCCGAGGTTCTGAGCGGCGACGCCGAGCCTGGTGGTCGACTGCCGACCACCATCCCGGTGCGAATCGAACACACTCCGGCCTTCGGCAACTTTCCCGGTGAGCATCACCAGATTCGCTACGGCGAAGGCGTGTACATCGGGCATCGCTGGTACGACTCACGACACCTCCCGGTGGCATTCCCCTTCGGATTCGGTCTCTCGTACACGACGTTCCGAGTCGGTGAGCCCGAACTCGATCGTTACGAGATGACTGGTAGCGATTCTGTGACGTTGCGAGTTCCCGTCACCAACACCGGCTCACGCGCCGGTTCACACGTGGTGCAGATCTACGTGGCTCCTCCGAAGTCGGCGATCACACGGCCGGTGCACGAACTGAAGACCTTCGCGAAGGTGCACCTCGCTCCAGGCGAGACACAGGTGGTCGAACTCCCCCTCGGCCCGCGCGCCTTCGCCCACTGGGATCCAGGTGACGCCTACGCGAACCCACTCCGGCCGCATCCGACCGGACTCAGTACGTCGGTGGAGATCGGACGGGCCGGTGACTGGAAAGTCGAGCCGGGTGTCTACGAGATTCGCGTCGCGTCGTCGTCACGGCACATCGACGCCACCGCGCTGCTCACCATCACGAGTTGATCAACGAGCGATACGCAGCGTCCACACCGGGGTGTCGTCGGGTCGCACCGGCAGCACCACGGTGTCACCACGCCGCGTGACCGATCCACGTGAACTCAGCAGACTCACGTCGCCGGATGGCAGTCCGCTGATGGTCACGGTCGCACTCGACGGACGGCCGCACACCATGGCGTACACCGCACCATCGGAGCCGGCGGTGAGACGAACGGTCGCCCCTTCGTCGGTGGTGAGCGTCGACTGCTCGTACGGACGACTGCCGTAGATCGCGGCTCCATTGGTCTCGAGCCACTGACCCATTCCGATGATCCGGATCTGCTGTGCCCACGGGATGTATCCACCGGGCATGGCCCCGAAGTTGAGCAGCAGGTTTCCGCCGTCCGCCACGATGTTCACGAGCATCGTGATGAGCTCGTCGGTGGCCATGTACGTGCTGTCGTCCTCGAACTGCATGTAGCCGAAGCTCGTGCCGATACCTCGACACACTTCGAACTTCTTGTTCGCATCCATCGGCCGGGTTGTGTATTCAGGTGTCGTGAAGTCGGTGTGATGACGACCCTGGATCACGCCGAGCATGTCGAAGCGGTCGTTCACGACGCCGTCAGGATTGCCGTTGTAGAAGTCGGCGATGAGGGGATTGGCTCCGTCCGCGAACTTCGGGTAACCGATGTCGTTCCAGAGAACATCGGGCTGGTAGCGCTGGATGAGTTCGCGCCAATGGGCGTCGGCGTACTCGAGATACGCGTCGTCCTGTGGAATGGCGGCGAACAACGTGGCCCAACTCTTGATACCGAGACCCTGGAACGTCCAGTCGATTCCGCCCGAGTAATACACACCGAATCGCATTCCGGCATCGCGAGCAGCCGTGGCACACTCGCCCACCAGGTCGCGTTTCGACTGCCACTTCTCGCCGTGGTGCGGATTCGGAACATCGGATGGCCACAACAACACGCCGTCGTGATGCTTGGTGACAAACACGCAGTACTTGGCGCCCGAACGCTTGAAGACGTCTCGCCAGTGTGACGCGTCCCAGTCCTGGGCCCGATTCAAGAAGGTGTCGACGAAGGTGGAGTAGTCGGGGTTGCCGAGCACCTCACGGTGATACGTCTCGGCTGGTGAGCCCGGAATGCTGATGGAGTTCCAGTACCACTCGGCGTACGGAGTGTGACTGAACGCCACCTCCTCGCCTTCTTCGCGCGCGAGCGTGAACGGATCGCGACCCATGGGCGCGAACGACGGCACCGAGCCGACCGTCCAGTGGGCGAACAGCCCGAACTTCGCATCGTCGTACCAACGCGGCACGGAACGAGTACGCAACGACTCAAAGGTCGGTTCGAACATGACTTCCCCCTTCGTGCCCCGACACTAATCGGCCGAGCGCATCACGAATTCACGTCACGAATCTTGGGCGCTGAGTCGTTCTTCGGTGCGCCGCACGAGGGTCTCGCGCTCGGAAGGCGACAACGGTTTGGCTGTCTTCACCTTGATCTCCAACTGATCGACACCTTCAGCCGGGGTGGCGAGCGAAATGTCGTCGACGAGCACGACCTCGGTGAGATGAGGGGTACCGGCCAGTTCGCGAATGGTGTCGGCGGCCCGTGATGCCGCCTCTCTGGGCGCGGCGTCGGCGGGAAGATGAATGGACAGACGGGTTTCGATCGGTTCCTGACTCAGATTGCGTACGCGAGCCAACGCACCGTGCGGCAGGTGAACCGTGCTCACCCCGTCACGCAAGCGAGTGGACACCAGGCCGATGTGCTCGACAATGCCACGAACACCGGAGGGCAAACCAGTGTCGACCTCGATCTCGTCGCCGATGCCGTAACGATCCTCGAGAAGAACCGACAATCCGGTGAGGTAGTCGTTGACCTTGTGCTGACCACCAATGGCCAGACCCGCACCGATGAAGCCGGCACTCGACAGGAAGAATGCCGCGTCGACGTCGAGGATGTGGAACACCGCGATCAAGACACCGATCCACACGACCACCGCGAAGAGATGGTGAATCATGCGCGCCGCGGCGTCGGCCCGCTGCTGTCGGCGATTCTCACCGACTTCACCCACCTCGAAGTCGTTGTAACGAGCCCGAGTGCGCCACCAACGCGACGGATGAGCGGCAGCTCGCATCGACAAGCGCCTGACCACCCGACGCACCACGAGATGGGTGACCCGGGTGAGAATCGCTGCACCCACGATGATGATGGCCACCAGGAGCGGCTTCGAGAACGTGTCAGTGGCCGAAGTCTCGGCCGGGCTCGGAGTCAGGGTTCGCAGCCAGAAGAACGTCATGTCGTGTCTAGTCTGCCCGGATTCCGAGCCATCCGGGGACGTGTGTGATCGACTCGAGTTCGGCGAAGCGAGGTCCGGAGGGCAGAGTCTCCACCCGTTCGAGTTCCCACAGGAACGGGTACGGCACGTGCACCGCGTAGCCGCCCAGGTCGAGCACGGGGAGCACGTCGCTGCGCACCGAGTTGCCGATCATGCAGAAACGCTGGGCGTCGACACCCTGCTCGGCGATGATGCGCGCATAGGTGTCGACGTCTTTCTCGAGAACGATCTCCACGTGATCGAAGTGGTGGTCGAGTCCACTCGTACCCACCTTGCGCGACTGGTGGATGAGATCGCCCTTGGTCACCAGGATCACCCGGTAGTGCTCGCTGACCGTCGCGAGTACTTCTGACACGTGTGGCAGCAAGCGCACCGGAGCGAGCAGAAGATCGCGAGCGACGTCGATGATCTGAGCGAACACCTTGGTCGGTACGCGATCCTGTCCGATGGTGACCGCCGCCTCGACCATCGACAGGCCGAACGCCTTCACGCCGTAGCCGTACACCGGGAGGTTGGCTCGCTCCATCGCGGTGAGACCAGCCATCACGTCGACGCCCGGGCTCGCGTACGGCGTCAGCAGTTCGACGAATCGGGCTTCGGCGGCGTGGAAACCGTCTTCGCTGTGCCACAACGTGTCGTCGGCATCGAACGCAACGACATCGACGGGCTTCATGATCGACTCAGCGATGGATCGCGTTGAGATAGTTGTACACGGTGATGCGCGACACGCCCATGGCGTCAGCCACGTCTTCGACCGCCCGACGCAGGATGAACGCACCGCGGTCGTCGAGCAAACGAATGGCCAACTGCTTCTGCTCGCGATCCATGTCGGTGACAGCGGTTCCGATCTCGCGTTCGACCGAGTCGATCAACCGATCGAGTGCGCCGTGCAGCGCCGGCGGACGAACGATCGCGACCACTCGACCCTCGATCGTGAGCGGAATGTCGGAGCCTTCGCGGTCAGCTTCCGACACGACTCGACAACCGAGAACGTCGAGCAACGGCTGCAACATCGTCACGATGCTCTGCGGATCGACGGTCATCGATCGACTCGCTCGATGTGCACGTTCACGTGCGTCGCACCGTTGGCGTAGGCCGCACCCACCAGAGCCGAGACCGCGGCGGCAACGATGTCGTCGGATCCGGTGAACTCGGAACCGAACGGCCCGAATTCGATCTCGGGCCCGAGGTGACGCACCGCATCGACCGCGGCCATCACATGTCGCCCGGGGTTGCCCTCGACGAACGGCTCGACGGTGAACTCGACGCGCAGCATGCCCCAAGAGTAGGTGGCTACATGCGACCCATCACACGGCGGAGTTCGATCGCCCGGGCCGAGCAGTCGCGGCCGGCCATGTCGAAGGCATCCGACAGACGCGAGAGCGCCGAGCGGAAAGAACTTTCCCAGTCGGATTCGAAGGCTTGACGGGCCGGACCGACCCACGCGGTGCCAGCCAAGGTGCTGGTCACGAGGCTGACGATCGACTCGACACTCTCACGTTGACGGCACAACGTGGTGCCCAGAGATTCGAGTTGGTCGGGGTCGGCGCCGATGAGAGAACCGATGGTCACGGATGTACTCCTTTTTCATTCGTTCGATGACCTCTCGTGCGGGAGGCCCGCAGTGAAGGGTCCGACCGCCCCGCGAAGGGCGACGCTCACCAACGAATCAACGGAAGAAGCAACGCCAGGCTGTCAGGCAAGAAGCGATCGCGGGTGATCGCAGTCGCCAGGTCGTCTCGGTCCACCCACCACGCCTCGGTGATCTCACCGTCGGTGAAGGCGAAAGGACCGCCACTCACGACCTGGTAGCACCGACCCAGCAGCGAAACCTTCTCGTCGTCGTACCTCTTCACGACTCCGTCATCGAGAGGGACGACGATCGCATCGTGAAGACCGATCTCCTCGGCCACTTCACGTCGAGCAGCGTCGTCGTACGTCTCGTCGACGGCCACGACACCACCCACGGCGATGTCGCACCACCCCGGCCACACGTCCTTACCGAGCGAGCGCCGGTGCACGAGCAATCGTCCCGCTCCATCGGTGACGGCGATGAACACAGCACGGTGCCGCAGACGCTCCGAGCGCATACGTCGACGCGACACGATCTCGATGACCTGATCACTCTCGTCGACCCAGACGACCTTCTCGTCCACCGGGCCACTCTACGAGTCGGCCGAATCTGTCTAAGGTGGGGTCATGGCAGCAGAGGGGATCCTGGCAACGCTCGCCGACGAGGCGCGCGATCATCAGAGCGACGCGGTGGCGTTGCGACGTGAGCTTCATCAGTGGCCCGAGATCGGCAATGACCTGCCGATCACGCGCGAAAAAGTACTCGAGGCCCTCGACGGGCTGCCGCTCGGTCTCACTCTGCACAACACCACGTCGGGCATCGCCGCCACACTCGAGGGCGCCCACGACGGACCCACGGTTCTCCTGCGCGGAGACATGGACGCCTTGCCCATGCCCGAAGACACGGGCCTCGACTTCAGTTCACGCGTCGACGGCGCGATGCACGCGTGTGGTCACGACACCCACGTCGCCATGTTGGTGGGTGCGGCCAAACTTCTCTCGCACCGCCGCAACGATCTACACGGCCGAGTTCTCTTCATGTTCCAACCGGGCGAAGAGGGCCATCACGGCGCTCAACACATGATCGATGAGGGGCTGCTCGATGTCGGCCCGCTTTCGAACGGCAGTGACTCGCCCATCACACGCGCGTTCGCGATCCACACCACATCGTCTCTTCCCACCGGCTTCGTCAGCACGAAAGCGGGTCCTCTCATGGCATCGAGCGACTCGTTCACGATTCGGGTGGTGGGCAAGGGTGGCCACGGCAGTGAACCGTTCCGCACGCTCGACCCGGTTCCGGCCGCCTGCGAGATCGTCCAGGCTCTGCAGGCCATGGTGACGCGACGTATCAACGTGTTCAATCCGTCGGTGCTCACGGTCACTCGCTTGCGGGCCGGCACGGCGTTCAACGTGATTCCCGAACACGCCGAGATCGGTGGCACCATCCGCGCCATCAGCGAGACCACTCGCAAGATGGTCCACGACGGAATCCGCCGCGTGGCCGAGGGAATCGCCGCTGCGCACGACCTCAACGTGGAAGTCGATATCAACATCGGCTACGACGTCACGGTCAACGACAACGATCACGCGCAACACGCCGCGCGTCTTGTCAAGACCGTGGCCGGCGCCGATCGCTTCATCGAACTTCCGACACCGGTCATGGGTGCCGAAGACTTCGGGGTCGTGCTCAATCGCATTCCGGGAGCCATGGTCTTCCTCGGCGCCACTCCGTCCGACCGCAATCCAGCCACGGCCGCCCCCAACCACTCGAACCGTGTTTTCTACGACGAGGACGCGATGTCGACCGGGATCGCGCTCTACAGCGCGGCCGCCATCGATCACCTCACCAAGTAGACGAACTCAGACGATCGCCAACGCGTTGGGTGGGCTCGCTACCCCGTGAGGGAGATTCAGGGGCGCCGAGACGAAGAAACACTCGTAACGTCCGACGCGTGCGCAGTGCTCGGCCAGTGCGTCGAGATTCCACATCTCACCCAACGGAATACCGAGCATCGGCAGCAACAGCGTGTGCGTGAAGATTTCGTGTAGTCGAGTGCGGTCGGCTCGAACCTCGGCTTCGTGTTCGGGTGTGGTGGCCGAACCAGGCGGCCACACTTCCACCGCGGGGTTGTCACACCCCACCGCGGCGATATGGAGGTTCCAGAGCGTGCGCGCCAACTCTTCACCCGAACGAAGGCCCGGTGTGCGCAACGACGACGTCTCGGCGATGCGGGCCCGTACATCTGTCGACTGTCGTTCGTACCACTCGATCCAACCGAACCGCAGCAGAAGGACATCACCCTCACGGAGCTCGGTTCCCTGAGCGGCCAAACACTCGAGAATCTCCGATGGCTCGACCGGATCGGCATCCGAACAATCGATGGGCCGACCGATGCTGGCTCGCCAGCGACCGAGATCGGCCAATACCGCGCGGCCGGCGATCCCACGCTTCGCCCAATGATCGATGCCGTGATCGTCGTCATCGACGCCGCCGAAGTGTCCGGTACCGGGCAGCGAATCGTCAGTGAGTGCGGCGTGATTGCGGATGTGTCGGAACCCGTCCCACTGACTGCTCGACTGCGTGTTCCATGCATGCAGCACGTCGTCGTGGCTCGTTCCGGTGGAACCACCCGTCACCTCGTGTCGAAAGGGCTGCCGACCGAACAGCGGCGGATCGGGCAAGCCCATGCTCCAGTTGAGAGCGAAGACGCGACCTTCACGCACCAGCCGCGCAGCGTCGACGATTCGTTCGGGAGTGAGGAGATTCAGGCATCCGAACAATGGGCCGTCGGCCTCGTCCCATACGTCCCAACTGGCCGGTAACCCCGCGCGCCGCGGCAAGTGGTCGTAGTCGGGAAGACCTGATCGTGACGTGTTCATGGCCCGACCGTAGTGCCGACGACGAGGTTCGCCGTCCGGAACCCACCGACCTCGTCCGACGATGATGAGCCGACCCTCGGAGCCGACCATCATGGCGTCGTGACTTCGTCCCCCGGACCCCTCCACGGCATTCGCGTTCTCGACCTCACACGTGTACTGGCCGGCCCACACTGCGGTCGCATGCTCGTCGACATGGGTGCCGACGTCATCAAGGTCGAACCACCGGACGGCGATCTCACGCGCTTCGCGAGTCCTCGCGTGGGTTCGATCTCCACCTACTTCGCCCAACAGAACGCCGGGAAGCGCTGCATCAGCATCGACCTGGCGACTCCGGAAGGAGCCGACCTGTTGCGACAGTTGGTCGACAAGAGCGACGTGTTGCTCGAGAACTACCGCGCCGGTGTGATGGACCGCCTGGGTCTCGGGTACGACGCGCTGAGTGCTCGCAATCCTCGATTGGTATACGCGTCGATCAGTGGATATGGCGCCGACGGGCCGTGGGTGCATCGTCGCGCGTACGCACCGGTGATCGGAGTCGAGAGTGGTCTCACCAAGATGCAAGGTGATGCGCGCGGCGGTCAGTACGCCAACGACCCGTGGTCGCACGCCGACACTTACACCGCACTCGAGACCGCGTCGGCAATTCTGGCCGCCCTGTTCCAACGTGAACGCACTGGTCGCGGTGAGCGCATCGACGTCTCGATGGCCGAAACCATGCTCTACGTCAACGAGCACGCACACGATCAGCTGTTCGACGGCGAGATCGATCCGGCCTGGATCCGCTCGTACCAGCCCGGCGACTATCCGATCCTCACGGTTGCCGATGGCACGCGCGTGCTCATCGCCGGACACCCGGCCGAGCGCGGAACGTTCGATCTGATCGCAGCCGCCATGGATCGGCCCGATCTCGGATCGGATCCGCGTTTCGCCGACGTTCCGTCACGGCGCGCTCACTTCTCCGAGCTTCTCGCCGAGATGCAGGCCTGGGCATCCACCTACGCCGATGCCGTGGTGTTCGAGGAGAAGTGTTCGAAGAGCGGGCTCGCGGTCGGGGTTCTTCGCAGTGTTCGCGAACTGGCCGAATCCGAGTGGGCCGAGGCGCGCGGTGCTGTCGTGCGTATCGACGATCGACTCGGTGGAACCCTGAGGGTTCCCAACTCACCCTGGCACTTCCGAGGTGCGACCACCGGAGTTCGGGGTGAACCGCGTTACCGCGGAGAAGACAACCGTGCGGTACTCGGAGAAGTGCTCGGACTCGAATCGGCGCGACTCGACGATCTCGAGGCCCGCTCGATCATCTCGAGTCGTCTACCGCGCACGAAGTAATCGGAGCACGAAGAAGTCGGGGCGCCGCATCAGGCGTCGAGCCCGTGCGGAGCATCGAGCACGGTGGTGCCCATGAAGCGGGCAACCGGTGGCAACGTGCGCGCGAGCACTGGTCCGGTGAGCACCACGAACAGCAGAGTGCCGACTCCGATCTGACCACCGAGGATCACTCCACCCACGAACACCACTGCTTCGATCAGCCAGCGTGCGACCTGCATGTTCAAGCCACGATCGGCCAAGCCGAGCATGATCAGTTCGATCGGACCGGTGCCGAGCATCGTCGACACCCCCACTGAAATCGCGGTGTAGAGAAGAGCCAGCCCGACCAGCATCATCGGAATTCGCCACGCCAGTGCGTCGGGTTCGGGAATCGCTTCGAGCGACAGATTGACCGCCACGCCAACCAGAACGGCACCGAGGAGCGTCCCCCACTGAGGAGGGCGTCGGAGCGCGATGGCGAGCAACGTGTACACACCACCGCAGATCCAACCCATCGTGCCCACACCGATGTCGAGTTGTTCGGCTCCACCCGTGCTCAAAACATCGGCCGGAGCGACGCCGAGTTCGGCCGACACCATCAGAGCGATACCGACGCCCACGACGCCGATGCTGGCGAGCAGACACACGAAGCGAAACGTGAACGACCGCGGCTCGCGAGCGGCGGCGGTCGTCGAAGTCACCGTCTCACCCTAGATGGCCCGGCCCGAAGCGGACCGCCTCTCGTCAGCCGATGCTCTTCGGAGGACGAGGAAAGAAGGGACTCGTGCGAGCGATGTACTCGGCATAACCCTCACGGCGCTTCTTGAGCGAACGCTCGAGCAGAGTCACACCCGACACGCGACGTAGAAGGACCGTCATCGTGAGAGCACCGAGCAAGCCCCACGCTCCGCCGCCCGATTCGGCCGCAATGATGGCCAGACCCCACCACACACATGCGTCTCCGAAGTAATTGGGATGCCGCGTGTATCGCCACAGTCCTCGATCCATCACCTTGCCCGCCGACGACGGATCGGCCTTGAAACGAGTGAGTTGCGCGTCGCCGACGACTTCGAAGACGAAGCCGATCAACCACACCACGATTCCGATCACGGCCAAAGGTCCGACCGACGGTGAGTCGTCGGCCTGTCCCAACTGGACACCGAGCGACACGATCCACATGAGCGTGCCCTGCAATGCGAACACCGTCACCAGACTGATGATCGGGAAACGTGGCCCCCATCGCTTGCGCATGGCGCGGTAGCGATAGTCCTCACCGTGTCCGGTGTTGCGCCAACCGAGGTAGATCGCCAACCGCAGACCCCAGATGGTCGTGAGAATCGTGAGCAACCACTGCCGGGCGTCGTCACCATCGCCGACGATGCGCGACACCCAGGCCACGACCACGAATCCGAAGCCCCACACGATGTCGACGATCGACGCGTTGCGGATGATCACGCTGACGATCCAGGTGGACACCATCAGCACCACGATCGCCACCGCTGACCACAACATCACGTCACCCATGGCGACTCCTCTCGTCGAGCGCTCGACCGACTTGGGCATCGAGATCGAGCCACTGCCGGTCGAGCCATTCGGTGAACACCTTCATGTTCGCCTCCGTAGCGGCCGGAACCTCGGATCGAGCGACTCGTTTCATGACGAATCGCACCGGTGCGGGAGGGTCGCCCACACCGCGCAGAATTCCGCCAAACGTGTCGAACCCTTCGAAGCCCACGTGCCAGGCCAGGACGACGTCGGCCTTGGGATTGCCCCGCAACAGGGCGGCCGCACCAGCCGGTCGAGGCGGGAGAAGATGTTGCATCGATCCCAATCGCGCCGCCCGTTCGGGGTCGATCGACCCGATCTTGTCCAATGCCGACGCCCGCTTCTTCGGATTGGCTCGGGTGCCTTCGGGGAAGATCACGCCGACGCCCTCGGGGCCGAGGTCGGCCACGAGGCGTTCGAGCGCCGCCAGTTCGGGAGCCGAGTCGGTCGCCCCGCGATCGAGAAAGTGGTTGGGTAAGCGGTTCCCGACGATGTCGAGGCACGGATCGGCCAACAATTCCTTCTTCAGCACGTACCGCGGATTCACCTGGCTGTGCGTGGAGATCGCATAGGCCGACACCAACGAATCGGCCAGGCTGGCGTGGCGGGCGAGGAGCAGAGTGGGGCCGGGGCGCAGGGCCTCGGGGTTCTCGACCACCACCCGAACCCCGCAGGTGACGCGCAGCGCGCCGATGAGACGGGCCGCCCACCAGCGCTGAAGCCCGTAGTGGGAGGGCAGATGCCGTCCTCGACCGATGAGCCACAAAACGCCCGCCACCCCCACACCGGCGGTTTCGATCCACGCCCAAGCCACCGCGAACGCCAGCAGGCGGACGGTGGGCAGTCGACGCCGACCCCGCAGGAGATCGGCCAACAGCGCACTCGGGAGCCACACCGGCACGAGCGCCGTGAGCAGGATCGCCCCCAGCACGAGAGCCGGGATCGACCGGAGTCGCCTCGTCATGAACGAATGGTAGAGCCCCCGGAACACCCAATTTCTCAAGTCGGCCCTGAGGCCAACCGATACCAAGCCGTGCTCTGGCTATCGGTTGCCGCGACCTCGGGACTCGCCGTGGGTCTCGTCGCGCACCGGCGTCGTCTGTCGTCGGCCATCAGCGAGCAGCAACAGCTGCGCGACGATCTTCGTCACTGGGAACACAGAGCGACCCATGATCCGCTCACCGGACTGCTCAATCGGGCCGCGCTGATCGCATGTATCGAGCAGCGACTCGCCTCGAATCCACATCTCGCCGTCATGTTCTGCGACGTCGATCGCTTCAAAGCCGTGAACGACAGCTTCGGACACGACGCTGGTGACCTGCTCATCGGAGAGGTGGCACGCCGCCTCGAGAACCTGACCGACGGAACGATGGCGGTGGCCCGGTTGGGAGGCGACGAGTTCGTCATCGTTCTCGATGCCGATCGCACCGAGATCCTCTCGCGGGCGATTCTCGGAGCAATGCGATCACCGTGTCTGGTGGGCGACCGCATGATTCGCGTGTCCATCAGTATCGGGATCGCAATGGCACCCTCGATGTCGTCGACACCAGCACATTTGCTCGCACTCGCCGATTCGGCGTTGCGTGAAGCCAAACGGCGGGGTGGTGATCGGATCGAGGCGATCACGAGTGATCAGCATCTCCAACGAGACGAGAACCTCCGCCGCGAGACCATCGTGAGGCGAGCGATTGCCGATTCGCGAACGATTCCATACTTCCAACCGGAGTTCGATGTCGAGAGTCGCCGACTGATCGGTGCCGAAGTTCTGGCCCGATGGTTGGCCGACGACGGTTCGCTCATGTGTGCGGCCGAGTACCTCGAATCGGTGGTCGACGCTCACTCGTACGAACGACTCACCCAGTCAGCTGTTCGCGGTGCCACTCCCCTGATCGACGTCGTGCTGTCGTCGCCGTTCGCCGACGGATTCCGTTTTCGTGTGAACCTTCCGCAACACTGCGCCCCTCGGGCGTGGCGTGACGATCGGATCGTCACCATGTTCGGCTCTTCGTCGCTCGATTGGTTGACCATCGATGTGTGCACCACAGCGGTGACCGACGATCTCGACGCAGCCGCCGGGTCACTGAACGCGCTTCGTGAGCGCGGTGCTCGCGTCTGTCTGACCGACGTTCTCGATGCCGACCTGCGCGCTCTCGACAGCATTGCAATCGACGAGGTCCGAATCGATGGCCGCGCCATCGGTTCCGGTCGACCGTCCGATCGCCTCCAGGTCGAGACCGCACGCCGTGTGTCGGAGCAGTTCGGTGCCACGCTGTCAGCGGTGTGCGTTGAAACAGCCGAACAGAGTCGCGAGCTGTTGGGACTCGGGTGCACCCACCAACAAGGACACTTCCTTCATCACGAGGTGACCGCGCTCGAGTTCGAACGCCTTCTTCTCGCTGGAACAGCGAACCACTCGTTCGACCGCGAAATGGCGTAGCGTCTTTCCTTCGTGTCGGCCAAACAGCGAGGAATTCTGTGGATGCTGGTGAGCGCGCTCGCCTATTCCCTGTTCACCGTCTTCGGCAAGAACGTTCTCGAGCAACTCGGTACCACCGACGTTCTCTTCTGGCGCTTCGCGATTGCCGCACCCGTTGCCTGGGCGGTGGTCGCGATTCGTCGCGCGAGCGGATACGGACCATCTCCTCTCGCCGTCGACTGGCGCCCTCGATTCGCGGCCGGTGTGGTGTTCGGTCTGCTCGCCTACTTGGCCTTTGCATCACTCGATCGCCTGCCCGGCGCTCTCTACATCGTGATTTGCTACACGTATCCCGCCATGGTCGCGATCGGTGCGCGAGTAATGGGCAAGCCCACCACTCGCCACATGTGGTGGGCGGTCTTCATCACTCTGCTCGGAATCGCGTTCACCGTTCCCGAGGTGGTCGACGGCGCGGGTGACTCGGCCGTGATCGGCATGATCATCACACTCGGCAACGCGTTTCTCTACGCGTGCTACATCCTCTTCAGCGAACGCATCGTGGCCAGCGAACCAACCGATGATGGCTCGCACCACAACAGCGGTGACGGATTCGTCGCCGCCGCCTGGGGACTCACCGGGTCGTTCCTCCTGGCGGCGATCTTCGCCCTGGGTGCCGGTGGCGTCGAAGCACCGTCTGGTCCGAAGTACGTGTGGTCGATGATCGCTCTCGGTGTGATCAGCACCGTGATTTCCGGAACAGCCTTCTTCCTCGGAGTCAAACATCTCGGTCCAGCACCGGCCGCACTCGTCGCCGCCACCGAGCCCGTGCTTACTCTGATCTGGGTCGTGTTGATCCTCGACGAATCGCTCGTCGCCATCCAGATCGTCGGAGCGGTTCTCGTGATCGTCGGTGTGATCTGGTCGCAGAAGGTACCGAAGATCAGCGAACCAGCGCGTGTAGTTCCTGCACCCTGACCGACATCGACGTGGTCGACGTCCAACTCGGCAACGAACCTCCGGCGCCACTGCTCGACGTCCACTCGATCGACCAAGCGACCGACGCTCGTGCGTCGAAGCGTCCACTCGGGTGAGCCGTCGACGCATGGCGGTATTCGTACGAGCACGGTGAATCGAGATCGTCGCCCCACCCGAGATTCCAATCCGGACCGGGTCCCGCACACGTGACCGACTCGGTGATCGCTGAATTCACCACCGAGTCCTCGGTAGCGAACGTGAGGGTGGATGGCGTCGCCGTAGCCGTGGCCCAGATCACTCCGTCAGGGGTCGGGATCCAGGCTGTCGCCGACACCGGACGCCACCACGTGGAGTCGGCCCAGAACCACGTGGACACGAGAACCACGGCCGAGTTCGGGTTGGGAGCCATCTGCAGTCGCGGCGCCGGAATGCTCGCACGAACCAGTGCTGATGCTTGCTGCGCGAGTTGCGCTTCGGAGATCTGAGGTACCCATACCGACGACCATGACGAACCACACGTGCGCGTGTAGAGCACGTACTCGATGCCGTCGATCTCCATCGTGATCGGTGCCGTAGATCCACTACCGAAGCTCGAGTCGTATGCGGTCTCCACCGTCCACGAGCAGGCCACCCCGTTCCATGTTCCGGCCGACTCGGGAGTGCCCGTCTGCACACCAGCCCAGATCTCTCCATCTCCCGATCCCGCCCACGTCTCGTCACCCGCGTACGCGTGGTCGACGAGCGGAACGAAAGTCGTCAGAAACCCGACGATCGAAGCCCATAGCCGTCTGTTCACGATGCGTCGCACAGACCCACCCCCACGATTCGATCGATCGTCTCGAACTCGACCCAACGCCAACCGGTCGTCGTTCGCTGTGTCACGAAGACCATGCGATAACTCGAGATGGACTCGTCGAGGACCGCGGGCGGTCCGCCGCCGGGAACTCTCATCGTGAGGACCACGTCATCGTTGATGCACACCGACACATGAGCCAGTTCAGGTGAGATCTCGTCAACGGCGTCGACCTCGTACGTGAGAGCACCTTTCGTCGAGGCCGTGATGCCGTAACGGCGACGGCGCTCATAGACCTCGGTGAGGTCGTGATGGGCGGGCGACTCGGACACGGCCAGATCGTCGATGTCGCAGCTCCAGGGGTCGCGGCTGCAGTCGATTCGCTTGGCCATCAACTCGGCGAACCCCCACTCGACCGACAGCGGCTGGTCGACCAGCGGCCGAGGCAACGTCGTCGTGGCTCGCGAATCCCATTCCTGCTCGATGGGCGGTCGGGGTTCGTCCGACACCGGATCGATTCGTCCGATCGGTTCGGCTGACGAACCTCCACAGTTGGCCAGCACGACCACTGTCAGCACCACCAGCACCAGTCGTTGCGTCTTCATGAGGCGAGAATGTCGTCACGTCGTCTTGACGATGAATGGGCCGTTCGTCCCAAGGGGACGATCTCTGGGAAACTCGTGTATGGCTTCCACCGAACCCCGGGTGATGCAACTCGAACGCGATGCCGCCTCAGCGATCCGACAGATTCTCGGCATCATGAGCGATCAGTTGGTGATGTTCGGTGGAGAAGACACCGGCTGGGGCGCTCGATCCTGGCGTCTCGACGAGATCATGTCGCTCGAAGGCCGCATCGAAGAGTTGTGGCCCGACGAGAGTTTCGGAATGACTGAAGCCGATCCGCTGTCGGCGAGCGATCGCGATCAGCCGGCTCGCGATTTCGTGGTGCACATCGAGGATGCCGAGTTGATCCTCGCCGGTATGGCGTTCACTGAAATGGCCAGCGCTGAGTTTCCGTGGGCCGACATGGTGCGCTGGACGAGCGACTTCATCGCTGGTGAATTGCGCAGCCTGTGGTCGGAAGACATCTGGCGCTCACGCAGTTGATACGCGAGTATCAACTCGTCGCGGCAATGGCCTTCTCGCGTTCCTTCTTGGCCTTGGCCATCGCCGTCTGCTGACGAATCGCACCGGCGATTCCTTCGGGGTTGGCAATGGCCGTGAAGATCAACAACACGCCACCGATGAAGGCTTCCCACGTTCCGAGTGAACCGATCACCTGCGACATGCCGTAGAACGCGATGCCCGCGGTGGCGGTGATTCCAGCCGTGATCGCTCCACTCACGCTGGTGATGCCACCCAAGTACGCGACCGACAGCGCGGTGAGCGAGGCCATGGTGCCGTACGACAAGTCGGACACGGCTCCGAATCGGTACGCGATGAGAGTTCCACCCACACCGGCGATGAATGACGACAGGCCGAAGGTGAGCATCTTGACGCCCGTGACGTTGATACCGATGGCTGCCGCCGCACGCTCGTTTCCGCGCACCGCCAACATGATGCGGCCCGAACTCGAGCGACGCACATTGGCGACGAGAAGTGCGAGCACCAAGAGGATGCAGGCGAGGAAGATGCCGAAGATCGGACGCGAGGTCTTGGTCCCGAACACCAACCCGAAGTCCCAGTCACCAAGAGCCGGATTGGGAACTTTCGCGCCACCGCTCTCGATGTCGCCGATGAGGCTCGGGTTCTTGAACACGAACTCGGCGATGGTCACACCGCCTGCGAGCGTGACGATGGCCAAATTGGTGCCTCGCACACGGAGCGCTGGTAGTCCGACCAGCAAGCCGAGGACCGTCGCGCCGAGTGCGGCCAGGATCGGCGCCAGCGGGAACGGGATGTCGTACTGCGACGCGAACTTGGAGAGAAGAAAGCCGGCCAGACCAGCAAAGGCCATCTGCGCCAACGATGTCTGGCCTCCGAAACCGGTGAGCACCACGAGCGACAGAGCCAACACTGCGGCGACGATCGTGGTCATGATCGCGGCTCGCCACAGCGGTCCGAGGAAGACCAACCCGGCAATGGCCATGACGAACGGAAAGCCGATCGAGAACACAGACAACTTCGCGACCGGTACCGATGGCAGACGCCAGTTGTTGACCGATCCGCGCTCGGGCAACCGCTCACCGAGCACCACCATGGTGACGATGATGATCAGGAACGGCAAGCCCTCACGAGCGCCGTACTCGGGCCACCAACTCACGTCGTTCTGGAGTTTGGTGAACATCGACTGCACCATGCCGATGAGCAGACCGGTGATGAGCGTGGGCCAGAACAAACGGAAGCGTCCGATGAGAGCGGCACCGAGCGCCGGAATGAGAAAACCGAACGTGAAGATGCTCGGGTTCAACTGGATCATCGGAGAAGCGAGGATGGCGACGATGGCTCCGACGACCGAGGCCACGACACCACCGAGACCGGCGAGGAAGTCGGGCGAGTATCCGAGGAGGACTGCACCCTTCTCGTTCTCGGCGGCCGCCTTGGTGGCCAAGCCGACCCGCAAGAACTTCCCGGCCGCCCACAACGCGGCCGTGAGGACGAGAGCGATGAAGGCCAACCACAGGCCATCGCGCGGAATCGTCAGGTCTCCGGTGATAGTCACGGGCTCACGCGGCAGGATCGGCGTCACGCGAATGGCGGTCATGTCTTCGAATCGACGCTCGATGAGGCTGATGAAGACGATGATGAGGCCGATACTGGCCACCACGTTCGCCAACGCGGGCGCTTTTCGTAATGGTTTGAACACCAATGCATAGAGCAACAGGCTCATGAGCACTGCGGTGAGAAGCGCGAGGATCATCGCCCAGCGATAGCCGACGTCCTCACCGAAGTGATAGCGATCGGGAAGTCCAGGAATCGGGAAGATGTAGGCGCCGTTGCGCAATTCGGCGTACGTGTACGCGCTCCACATCGCCACTGCGCCGTACGCGAAGTTCACGACGCCGGAGCCCTGATACGTGACGACCAGGCCGAGGCCGAAGGTGGCGATGATCGCCCCGGCGCCACTGCCGAGCAACAGATAGAAGAGATAGTCAGTCATGGTGAATGCATCCCTTCGATGTCGCTCGGCAGTGGCTGATGCCGATCAGGGCAAGTACTTCTTGCTGTCGACGAGGTAGAACGGGTCCTCCATCGGGGCGACCACACCGTCACCGGCGTAGTACGACCACGGCGAAATGAAGGCGCAGACCGAGCTGTACGCCGGAACGGCTCCGCACTCGACCGGCGTCTCGCCTCCGAAGACGAAGAGACCAGTCGAGGTCTTCAAGAAGTCGAACAGGTTCGGACCCGTCATCTCGGTTCCGGCCGCCACCATCTGATTCGCGTAATCACGCAGCGACATGACGAGGATGTAACCGAGGCCACCGAGACCCAGACCACTCGACTTCACTTCGTCTTCGGGAACGCCGATGACCGGTGCGAGTACGCGACGGAGTTCGGCACGCTCGGGAGTGTCACGGTCCTGGGCGACGCCCTGGAAGTGCCAGTTCGTGGCCTCGTCGCCGACGACGCTGATCACGTCTTCGTCCGAGCAAATGCCGGTGGTGAGAACCGGGATGTCGAGACCGAGCGTGGCGTAGCCGCGCATCGTTCCGATGCAGCCCGCATCCGAATACAGCGAGATCAACAGATCGGGGTTGTCCTTCGATGCTTCACGCATCAGGCCCTGATAACCCGCGTCGGTTTCGTTGTCGCCACCCTTCACGGTCTTGAAGGTGATGCCAGCCTTGGTGAGCGCGGCTTCGAGGCCAGCCGCCACCTGGTTGGCACCCGCGTTGTCGGCGCTCACGATGCCCACCGACGCTGCGTTGAACTTCTCCTTGGCGACGGTTGCCATCTGACCCACCGACGTGGCGGTTCCACCCGAGAGGTACAGAGCGTTGGCGGTGTAGTCACCGGGAAGAATCGGCAGGATGCCGATCACCGGGACTCCAGCTGCTTCGTACGTCTTGTAATCGGGGAACAAGTCGAGGCCCACGAGTACGAGTTCGACACCCTTGCCCACGAGTTCTTGCGCACAGGCCTGCGAGGTCTCGGGCGAGCCCTTGGCGACGCACGACTCGAACTTCACCGGACGATTGCCGAATCCACCCGAGGTGTTCAGGTACTCGAACGCGGCTTCGGCGAAACGACGCATGTCCGGGAAGTCGAGGCCCGGAGTGCCTTCGGTGTTCACCATGCCGACGATCATTTCGGGACCGGTCGGCGGACCCGCCACATCGGCTGGTGCCGACGAATCGGCTGGTGCCATCGAATCAGCCGGTGCCATCGAATCGGCCGGTGCTTCGGTGGCGGCCGGTTCGGAACCGCCACCATCATCGTCACCACCGCACGCGGCGATGATCAAGCTGCCCGCCATGAGCGCGGCAACGAGTCGCGACCCCCGCGAGCCCACTGTCGTGGATCTCTTCATGTTTCCCCCTCAGTTGTGAGCCGCGTGTGCGGCCGGATTCAGTTGGCCACGGAGGCCGGGACCCAACTGCCGTGGAAGCCGAACGGCACCCGAGGCAGTTGGACAGTCGCGATCGGATCGGCGGCCATGGTGAGCGCGTCGAAGATCACGAACTCACTGGTGTCGGACGCAGCGTCGTAGACGTAGGTCATCAAATAACCGTCGTCTTCCGACTTGGCTGCTGCCGACGCAACGAACACGGCCTCCCCCGAGACCCGTCCCTTGCCCAGTTCGATGGAAGTACGCGAGCCGGTCTGGCGGTCGTACTTCAAGATGGCGCCCGCGTCGACTTCTCCGAAGCCGGCGTTGCCCATCGACATTTCGTAGCCGAAGCGGTGCTTCTTGCCGATCACAGCGTCGTTCACACGCGGGAACTCACCCGAGCGATCGTCGATCTGCTCTTCGGTGACCTTGCCGGTGCGCGTGTCGATGACCCAACGCCACAGGAGCGGCGGCGGGAAGTCCATCGCATCGGCCTTCCAGATGTGCTCGAAGCGAGCGACATCGAGAACGATCTTGTCGCCGTCTTCGTAACTGTTCATCGGGTGGAACACGTAGCACGGGTTGACGTCGTACCACTTCACCTGTGCGTCGTTGCCGTTACGCGGCATCACACCGAGGCGCGCCGGGTAGGTGTCGCTCCACTCGATGGGCATCTTGCCCTCGAGCGCGAGATCGAGATTGAACACCGCCGGGAGATCCATGAAGATCACGTAGTTCTCGGTGATGTTGAAGTCGTGCATCATCGTGGGTCCGGTGACGGTGATCGGCTCGACTTGGACCAATTCGCCGGTGGCCGACACGCGCAGGTACGTGAGGTACGGAGGAAGCGGCGCATAGCCGAACGCGAGCATCTCACCCGTGGTCGGGCAGATCTTGGGGTGCGCGGTGAACGGACCCTTCAGCACACCCTGATAATCGGTGGCACCCACGGTGTTGAGGTCACCGTCGAGCACGTACGGGAAGTGGCCCTCTTCGAGCGCGAGAATCTTGCCGGCGTGACCCACGATGTGCGTATTCGCCTTCGAACAACGCATGTCGAGAGTGACGTTCGGGTCGAGGATGTCGATGGACGGATCCTTGATGAACGGCGTCTGTACGTAACGGTTGCGGTACCACTGCGCCTTGCCATCGCGAAGACGAACACCATGGATCATGCCGTCACCGAAGAACGGGTGATCGCTCATACCGGTGATCGGATTGGCGCCGTTGCGGAGATAGCGACCGTCGAGTTCGGCCGGGATCGAACCGACCACTTTCAGATCGGTGAGCGAGCGCTCCTCGAAAACGGGGCGCCCGTTGCCTTGGAGATGGGCGGGAACTTCTTCGGTCAACGACATGAGGATCTCCTGAGGTCTTCGATACTGGGGTTTCGGTTACTGGACAACTTCTGGCGAACGTGCCCACATCAGGGCGGCGTCGAAACTCAACGTGTAATCGGGGACGAACTCCATGATCACGCGGTGTGGAGAATCGAGGAACTTCTGAAATGCGAGCGCGGCCGCTTCGTTGTCGGGGCGCAGACGTCGCGAGAACTCGGGGTAGAACCAGTCCTTGGTGGCGCGATCTTCGTGAATGAAGGTGTTGCCCTTGTAGGTGACGGTCTTGCCACCACCCATCTTTCCGCCCGTGCTGTTGATGCAGATCGCCGAACGCGGATTGCGACGGAGGGCGGGAATGCGCTTACGCGTGGCGGCCGCTGTGAGCCACAACTTGCCATCCTTGGGCATGTACGACATGACGACGCCGAACGGCTCGCCTTTGCTGTTGGCCCACATGAACACGCATTCGCCATGTGACTCGACGAGCTTCTTCTCGAGCTCGGGCGTCAATGCGCACTCGGTCAGATCTTCGTAACTGTCCTGAGAACCCATGTTCTCTCCCCCCTCGTCGGGACTGTAACAGCCGACACACCCCCGTATCTACGGGTCGTAATTATTGGACGATCAGTCTGTTCGGCGCTCTCCGACCAGGCCGAACCACAGAAGTTCGGCCAACTGGTCAGCGACCACCCGCGGGTCGGCCGTGGACGAGCCGATCACCCACAAGGAGGCCATCTGCAGCATCCCGACCATTCCGTAGGCCCACGAGTCGGACACCGAGGGGTCGAGGCCGGCTCGTTGACGCCAGTTCTTCAGGGCTGCGGACAGAGGGGTGACCGATTGTTCGGCCAGCACGAGACGGCCGAGCGAGGTTTGATCGGTCGATCCACCCGTGACATACAGGAACAGGTCGCGGTGGTCGACCACTGTGCGCAGGTTGGCTTCGATGAACGAGGCCAGGCTCGACCGGGTGAATCCGCGACCGTCGAGAGCCGCGCGGGCGGCCACGGCCATGCGTTCGGACAGCCGCTCGGCCAGTGCGGTGGCCAGATCGGCCCGCGACCCGACCCGGTCGTAGACGATCGGCTTGGTCACCCCGGCTTCAGCCGCGATGGCATCGATGGAGGCAGTGGAGCCGTCGCGGGCGATCACACGCTCGGCCGCATCGAGGACCACGTCGCGACTCACATCGAGCTGGCCGCCCGGCGGACGGCCGGGGCGACGGGTGAGCGGACGAGTCACGACGTCATTCTGGCCCAACGCCCGACCCCTCGAAGACGGGTTCGAGCAGTTTCTTACCCGTGGTAACTTCCCTCGCGGGACGCTCCTTCGGGAGCACGAAGGGGGACATCGTGAACGAGAACGTGCGACGCATGTTCGATCTGGGCGACGACGTAGCGATCGTGACCGGAGCCGGCCGAGGCATCGGCGAAGGAATCGCTCACGCCCTGGCCGGGGCCGGAGCCGCCGTGGTCTGCGCAGCCCGACGAGCCGACGAAGTGGAGCGGGTCGCGAGTGACATCAGAGCGAGTGGTGGCCGCGCCATCGCCGTACCCACCGATGTCACCGACGACGACGCCGTGCAGTCGCTCTGCCGGCGGGCGATCGACGAGTTCGGGTCGCTCGACATTCTCATCAACAACGCAGGTGGGTCGCCGATCCAGAAACCGCTCGTCGATCTGCCTCGTGAGGAGTGGGACGCCACCATGCGCCTGAACCTCACGTCCATCTGGGTGTGCACCAACACCGCGGCGCGAATGATGCGCGACGGCGGACGAATCGTGAACATCTCGTCGAAGGCCGCCGTCTCCACGGTGATGGGGAGCGGTCATTACGCCGCCGCGAAGGCCGCCGTCAACTCGCTCACGATGACCTACGCCAAAGAACTCGGACCGCGCATTCGCGTGAACTGCATCATGCCGGGTGCCGTACCCACCGAGATCATGATGAAGGCGATGCGTCTCGAAGAGGGTGATCTTCCACGACTGGAGAAAATCCTTCGTCTGCCGATGCGTCGTCTCGGAACACCCGAAGACCTGGGATTGGCCGCGTTGTATCTCGTGTCACCGGCCTCGAGTTGGGTCACAGGTCAGATCATCGGAATCGACGGAGGCCTCTGACATCGTGGGAAGCAATCGATCGAACCCTCGCATCGTTCTGGCTCGGCGACCTCAGGGTCGACCGCAACCATCCGACTTCACATTTCTCGACGACGACGCGCTCGCACCCGACGATGGGCAGGTCGTCGTGGCCGTCGATCACCTCGGCATCGATGCGTTCATTCGCACGACTCTCGAAGAGGAGAGCTTCCATCAGGGCGCCCAGATCGGCGGAGTGATCCCGGCGCTCGGAGTCGGCCAAGTGATCGAATCGCGATTCGACGGTCTCGCCGTCGGTGACTGGGTCTTCGGACCGTTGTGTTCGCAAACCTTCGCCACCATGCCCGGGTTCATGATGCGTCGCCTCGATACGTCGGTCGTACCGCCGCGGGCCTGGCTCGGTGCCCTCGGACTCACCACCGGCCTCACCGCGTACGTCGGACTCACCGAAGTCGGTCACGTGAGCGCAGGACAATCAGTCGTGGTGTCGGCTGCTGCAGGTGCCGTTGGTTCGGTCGCCGGCCAGATCGCTCGCCTGCTCGGAGCGTCACCGGTCATCGGCATCGCCGGCGGACCCGAGAAGTGCCGCTTCCTCGTCGATGAACTCGGCTACGACGCTGCCATCGACTACCGCAACGACGATGTGGAAGCGCGACTCCGCGATCTTCTTCCCAATGGAGTCGACGTTTTCTTCGACAATGTGGGCGGTGACGTCCTCGACGCCGTTCTCATGAACATTCATCGTGGTTCACGCATCGTGATCTGTGGCGCGATCTCGCAATACGACGACATGAAGAACGTCCGCGGACCACGGAACTATCTCAAACTTGCCGAGCGTCAAGCGGTCATGGAGGGTTTCGCGGTCTTCCACTTCGAACACGCCTACGCCGCTGCCGAAGCACAGTTGACGCAGTGGCTGAGCCGCGGCGATCTCGTGATGCCCGAGCACGTGGAGGCCGGTATCGAATCGTTCCCGCGTGCACTCGACATCTTGATGAGCGGCGGTCACCGCGGAAAGCTGTTGGTGAAAGTCACTCACTGACCACCCGAAACCGTCGACGTACCCGACCGACTAGAGTCGACGAAAAGTCCGACTGTTGGAGGGGAACATGTCGTTCAAGCGGCTCGGTGTCGTGTCATCACTCGTTTCGTTGTTGGCCGTCGCCGCCTGTGGAGGTAGCGACTCGGAATCGGCCCCGGCTGAATCGACTTCAGCATCCTCGGCCCCGCCCGCAACCGAGGCTCCGGTCACGGAAGCGCCCACCACGACACTTCCGCCGTTCGCCACCGGGGCGATCGAGGTGGGCACCGCAGCCGACGATGCCGCGTTCAGTTACCACACACTCGTCGACGGATTCGGAGGTGCCGCCGGAGCCGCGGCCGCCGACTTCAACGGCGATGGCATTCTCGAAATTCTCGTCAACGGTTTCGGCGACATCGACATGAAGAACGTAACGGTCGGGACCAGCACGCTGGCGGTGCTGTACCAAACCGGGGGCCCCACCAACTTCGTGCGCGACGACGTCGTGACAACGGACGACGGTTACTACTTCTTCAATCAACCATGGGTCGGCGACCTCGACGGTGACGGCGACACCGACATCATCGGCGGCATCGGATTCTTCGTGTGTGCCTCCATCGGCACCATCGGTCCGTGCGGTGCGCTCGTCGTCTGGGAGAACGTCGGGGTCGAAGGCGGTATGGCGAAGTTCGAGACAACCGACCTCGTGGCCAAGGGCGCGACCGAGTTCTACCACCGTCCCGCCGTGGCCGACATCGACGGCGACGGTGTGCTCGACATCGTCGCGATCGGTGAGACGTCGACCGATGCGAACACGGTGTGGTTCCGCGGAACCGCCGATGGGTTCGACACCACAGCCCATCCGGTCGGTCAGGGTGGTGGCTCGTTGCCGGTGGCGGCCGACGTGGACGGCGATGGTGACATCGACATCGTGTCGGGTCAGTACTTCCTCACACCCGAGAGCGCCATCTGGTTCGAACAACTGCCGGCTGGCGCCGATGGTCTGCCGACGTGGCAGAAGCACGTGATCACCTCATCCATCGGCAAGGTGATCCAGGTGTCGCTCGTCCCCGATCTCGACGGACCCGGAACATTCGGTTGGATCGCGTCGAACCACACCAACACCACCCGACCGGGTCAGGTGGAGTCGGGCGTCTATCGATTGACACCCGGAGCCGATCCACGTGCCGAGTGGTCGGTTCGACTCCTGAGCACCGGCATCGTGTCGCGCCCGAGCGTGGGCACTGCGTTCCAAGCCGCACCCGGAGTGTTCGGCTGGGGTGACATCGACGCCGATGGCGACGTCGATCTCACCGTCTCCGGTGACGGCGACGACCGGCTCTTCATTCTCGAGCAGACCGGACCGTCGGCTTTCAACACCCGCGTGCTGCAGACCGGCTACGCACAGGCTGGCTCGATGATGGTGGTCGATCTCAACAACGACGGTCGTCTGGAGATTCTCGCCAGTGGCTTCGAAAGCGATCAGGTTCGGCTCTACGTGTCGTGACCGTTTCGGTCACCGCGGCGCGAGAATGACCGCGTGAGCATCACGGTCTCCGAACTCGCATACGCACCACCCGGCGGCGACCAACTCTTCTTCGACGTCTCGTTCGGTGTGGCACCAGGCGAGCACGCGGCGCTGGTCGGCGCCAACGGAGTCGGCAAGAGCACGATCCTGCGGATCCTTTCCGGGGTGATCGAAGCCGACGAGGGCGAGTTCAACGTTCTCGGCACGATGCTGTCGATGACCCAGGACGTCGGCATGTCACGACCGACCGACTCGCTACGCGACATGCTCATCGAAGTCGCACCGACCCAACTTCGGCAGGCTGGTCGTCGCCTCGCGGCGGCCGAGCGCAACCTCGGGAACGACGACGGTATGGAGTACGCCGAGGCATTGGCCGACTGGGGTGATCTCGGCGGCTACGAACTCGAGACCAAGTGGCACGCGGCTGCGGATCGCAGCGTGAAGACCAAGATCGACGACTTCTCGCGGCGCTTGGTGTCCGAACTCTCCGGTGGCGAGCGCAAGCGACTCGTCCTCGACTTGCTGCTCACGTCGGGTTCCGACGTTCTGCTCCTCGACGAGCCCGACAACTATCTCGACATTCCGACGCGCGGATGGCTCGAGGACCGAATCCTCGAGACCAAGTCGACAATTCTCATGGTGAGCCACGATCGCCGACTCCTCGAACGCGTGGCCAACAAGATCGTCGTGATCGAGGGCTCGGGCGCGTGGGTGCACGGCGGCTCGTACACGACTTTCCCCGAGGCGCGGGCCAAACGACAAGAGCAGCTCGGTGACGAGCTGAAGCGGTGGAACGACGAAGAACGTCGTCTGTTCCATCACATGAAGATCATGAAGCAGCGAGCCGCGCAGAACTTCAAGAACGCGACCAAAGCGAACGCCGCCGAAACGCGTTGGGAGAAGTTCGTGGCCGCCGGTCCGCCACCGCCTCCCGTACCCGACCAGAAGATCCACGTTCGCTTGCGTGGCGCCGACGCCGCTCGCCGCGTGGCCAAACTCGACGATGTTGCGATCGACGGATTGTTCCTCCCGTTCTCGGAGGAGATTCATCACGGCGAGCGCGTGGGCCTGATCGGTCCGAACGGAACGGGCAAGACCCACTTGCTCGACGTTCTCGCCGGCAAGGGTCAACCCACGGAAGGGACCGTGGGCTTCGGACCTCGTACGTCGGTCGGGATGTTCACGCAGGTCAACAACCGACCCGAGTTCGCCAACCGCACCGCACTCGACATCGTGCGTGATCGTCTGGTGGACGAAGAGAAGTCGATGCGCGCTCTGGCCCGCTACGGTCTCCACGCCAACGCGCGCCAGGAATTTCCGACTCTCTCGGGCGGACAGAAGGCCCGCCTCGAGATCCTGTGTCTCGAACTGGATGGCCACAACGTTCTGTTGCTCGACGAACCCACCGACAATCTCGACATCGAATCGTCAGAAGCTCTCGAACTCGCTCTCGACGGGTTCGAGGGAACTGTCGTCGCTGTGAGTCACGATCGCACGTTTCTCGAAACACTCGATCGGTTCATCATGATCACCGATGGTGGCGAGGTCTTCGCTCTCCCCGACTTCGACGTCGCGATGAAGGCGTTGGCTGCTCCTGACACCACCGCTTCCATCAAACTGGCCAAACCACTCACCTCGCTCTCATGAACAGCGCCGACCGGGCCTACGACACGCTGCAGTACGAGAACCTGCCGTTCTGGATGGCGCACCCCGATTGGCTGCACACCCTCGGGGTGTTGTCCGGAATTGCGAGCCGTCCGGTGGACACGTGTCGCGTGCTCGAGATCGGGTGTGCGCGCGGTGGTCACCTGATTCCTCTCGCATCTCTGCTTCCCGGCGCCGAGTTCGTCGGAATCGACTTGGCGCCATCACAGATCGACGCCGCTCGCGAGTTCGCCTCCCAACTTCAGCTCACCAACGTTCGCTTCGAGGCCATGGATGTCCGGGACGTGCCTGCCGAGTGGGGTGCGTTCGACTACATCATCTGCCACGGCGTGTACTCGTGGGTTCCCGAGGACGCGCGTCGGGCGATCCTCGACGTGTGTGCTCGACATCTCGACGAACACGGCATCGCCTACGTGAGTTACAACACGTATCCCGGTTGGCACGCTCGGGGCATGCTCCGCTCGATGTTCGCTCTCGAGGTACCCCCGGGTGACCCACGGGCACGAATCGATTCGGCGCGTTCGTTCATGGAACTTCTCGGCGAGCGCGTTCCCGACACACTTCCACTGAAGACCTGGCTCGACAGCGAGTTGACACTGCTCTCGCGACTGTCCGACCGGTACCTCTATTTCGAGCACCTCGTCGACGACAACGTTCCTTGCTACTTCAGCGATTTCGTGAAGGCCGCGAATGACGTCGGGCTCGACTACGTGACCGACGCCGAAATTCTCAGCATCGTCCCCGAGCAACTGGGCGAAGCGGGTGCGCGAATCGTTCGAGAGCGAGCCCGCCATGCCGATCAGCAAGCCGCTCACGTGGAGTCGCAACAACTACTCGACCTCTTGACCTTGCGACATTTTCGCCGTTCACTATTGGTGCGAAGAGGTTCGCCCGTGTCGTACGACTTCGATCCTGATCGCTTCACGTCGGTGATCGTTGCGAACTTGGCCGTCAACGACGACGGTGACGTCGAACTCGATCTGGACGACGGTATCGAAGTGTCGATCGGGGACGACGGGAACTTCCAAGTCACATCGGGTGACCCCGTAGCGGTTCTCGCGCCGTGGCACGTTGCCCGGGCCGGCCGCCACGGACTACCCGTCGCCGAGTTGATCGATCTCGTCGCCAACCAGGTCGGCTCCGACTGTGCCGATCGAGTGCTTGCGTGGGTACGAGACGGCTTCCTCGAAGGTCGTCTTCTGGTCGGAACTTGGAAGCGGCCGTTCGCCGAGGAGTTACCCGACCGACCCGTCGGCTTCGTGGTCGCTCGCGCTCAGGCTGCTCAGCCTTCATCGGTGGTCACCAACCTTCGTCACGAGGAAGTCACTCTCGACGATCTCGAACGATCGCTGTTGGTGGCGATGGACGGCACCCGGGATCGACTCGGCCTCACCGCAGCCGCCCGACGCGACATCGATGCCGGACTCGTGGTCGTCGAGGTGAACGACGAGCCGACGACTGATGAGACCGTTCTCGAGGATCTCATCCAACAGCGCATCGACCGCCTGGTCGACCGTGCGCTGATCATGTCGCCTGACCACTGAATTAACCTGCCGACGTGGCCAAGAAGTCCGTGCTCTCACAAGTCGATCTGATCGACCGGCTCACATTGCCGATCTTCGTCGCCACCATGGTCGCCGAACACCGCACGCTGAAAAAGAAGCCGCGTCGCGAACTCGAGCCGATGAACGCACCCATTCCGGCCGACAATGGCTCGCCGACACCCGATCCGCTCGTCCCACTCGGCTACGAGAAGAAGGACACTGCATCGAGCCTCGGACTGCTGGTCGGCAATGTCGTCATTGGCTTCGCACTGCAGGGTGTGCTCGGCCGCATCAATCGCCGACTGTTCACTCGTCGTGTGTCCAACATCGGTGGTGGCCGCTTCTCGCTGCTCAAGGCGATGGTCGTGTGGGACTTCCTCTACTACTGGAACCACCGGTGGATGCACGAGGTTCGATTGTTCTGGGGCAACCACATCGCGCATCACTCCGGGCGTCGCTACAACTTGTCGACCGCGCTTCGACAGCCATGGTCGTTCTGGCTGATGTCGTGGGTGTATTGGCCGATGCCGCTGCTCGGCTTCCCGTTGAAGGCCACGGCCAAGGCTTCGCAACTCAACTTGCTCTACCAGTACTGGATTCACACCGAAGCGATCGACCGTCTACCCGAGCCGATCGAGAAGGTCTTCAATACTCCGTCCCATCATCGGGTTCACCACGGAGCCAACCAGCAATACATCGACAAGAACTACGGCGGCATCCTGATCATCTGGGACAAGATCTTCAAGACGTTCGCGCCCGAGGTCCGACGCGTGCGCTACGGACTCACGAAGAACATCGACTTCTACAACCCCGTGAAGGTCGCGTATCACGAGATGATCGATATCGGCCGCGACGTGGCGTCGGCCGACAACTGGCCTGACCGGGCCAAGTTCGTGTTCGGTCGACCCGGTTGGCAGCCGGCTACTCGCCCGCCGACACCGACTCGCGAACCCGCGGCCGCGTGAACTGAAGCACTCCGTCGTCGAGGCGTCCCTTGCCGATGGTCTTGCGTTCGATCTTGAACGACTGCGGGTTGACCCACGGTTCGCGATCGCCCTGTTTGGGCATCTGATCCATCGTGCGTTGCATGTAACCAGCCGAGAACTGTTCGATCCACGGGCGGGGCGTCATGTTGCGATCGGTCGCTCGAAGTCGTGGAGTGACCTGAACGGTCTTGGTGTCACGCATGTGATTGAGAAGACGACACACGAAGGTGCTCACCAAGTCGGCCCGCAATGTCCACGACGCATTGATGTATCCGAAAGTCGAGACCAAGTTCGGAACGTCGGAGTACGCGACACCTCGATAGGTCCAGGTCTGAGCGAAGTCGACGACTTCGCCATCGACCTCGAACGTCATCTCGCCGAGAGTGACCAGGTTGAGTCCGGTCGCGGTCACGATCACATCGGCTTCGAGTTCGTCACCCGACTTCAGGCGAATGCCGGTTTCGGTGAACGTGTCGATGTGATCGGTCACGACCGAAGCACGGCCGGCATTGATCGACTTGAAGAGATCGCCGTTGGTGAGAAGGCACATGCGCTGATCCCACGGGTTGTAGGACGGCGTGAAGTGCTTGTCGACGTCGAAATTGGGGCCGAGTGCCTGACGGACACCGGCGAGGAGTGTGGCCTTCACCTTGTCGGGCTGGGTGCGGGTACGTCCGTAGAAGAAACCCTGCAACACCGTGTTCTTCTTGCGGGTGATGGCGTAGGCAACTTTCTCGGGAAACACCTTGCGCAGCGCCTCAGCGACGCGATCGACATCGGGACGAGCGACGACGTACGTCGGCGAACGCTGAAGCATTGTCACGTGCGCGGCTTCGTCGGCCATCGCTGGAACCACGGTCATCGCAGTGGCACCCGAACCGATGACCACCACTCGCTTGCCCGAGTAGTCGAAGTTCTCGGGCCACTTCTGCGGATGGATGATCGTGCCCCGGAATCGATCACGGCCAGGGAATTCGGGGGTGTACCCCTCTTTGTACGAGTAGTAGCCCGAGCACATGTGCAGGAAGTTGCACGAATACGTGATTGTCTCACCGGTGTCGGTGCGCTTCGCCGTGAGCGTCCAGGTGGCGGTCTCGGAGTTCCATTCGGCCCGCGAGACCAAGTGGTTGAACTTGATGTGCGGCGCGATTCCGAATTCCTGCACGGTTGCTCGCAGGTACTTCATGATCGATGGACCATCGGCGATCGCCTTGGCGTCGGTCCAAGGCTTGAAGCTGTAGCCGAGCGTGTGCATGTCGCTGTCGGATCGAACACCCGGATAGCGGAAGAGGTCCCACGTGCCGCCGATATCGGGGCGGCCTTCGAGAATGGCGAACGAGCGATCGGGGCACAGCGTCTTCAAGTGATACGCCGAGCCGATGCCGGAGATTCCGGCTCCCACGATCAGGACATCGAAGTGGTTGGTGGTCATCATCTGTCCTCCCGGATCCGACCCTACTTCCGAGGCACTACGGTCGCCTCATGCTGATCACCGCACCCTTCGGGCGAACCGGCCACCATTCGTCACGAGTCATCTTCGGTGCGGCCGCCCTCGGTGGTATGAGCGAGAGCCGTGCGATCACGACTCTCGATCTCGCGTTCGCCGCTGGTGTGAATCACATCGACACCGCAGCGTCGTACGGAGCGTCGGAAGAGCGGCTCGCACCGTGGCTTCGCCTGCACCGATCGGAGGTCTTCCTCGCGACCAAGACCGAGAAGCGCACGGCCGACGGAGCGCGTCGACAACTCGAGTCGTCGCTCCAACGTATGGGTGTCGATTCCATCGACCTGATCCAGATGCACAACCTGGTGGAAGACGACGAGTGGAACCTGGCCATGTCGGATGGTGGTGCCCTGTCTGCGTTGATCCGTGCTCGCGACGAAGGGCTGGTACGTCATATCGGAGTCACGGGCCACGGACTTCGTATTCCGTCGATGCACGTACGCAGTCTCGAACGGTTCGCGTTCGATTCAGTTCTGTTTCCCTTCAATCCGAGTCTGATACGCATTCCCGAGTACCAACGCGACGTCATGAATCTCCGCGAAATCTGTGGAACCCGTGGTGTCGCGATGCAGACCATCAAGTCGATCGCCCGTCGCCGCTGGGTCGATGGTCCGTCCGGTCATCGCAGTTGGTACGAGCCGATCACCGAACCAGCATCGATCGCGACGGCCGTTCGTTTCGTGCTGTCGAACGACGATCTCTTCCTGAACACGTCGAGTGACGCGACACTTCTGCCGCACATCCTGGACGCAGCTCAGCGAACGATCACCGCGCCATCCACCCTCGACATCGACGAATTGATCGCGGCCGAAGAACTCACGCCGCTATTCGACGGCGCGGCCCTCGAGCGGATCTGATCAGCTGTTGACCTGGCCGCCGTCACAGGCGATCACTTCGCCAACGGTGTAAGCACCCGCGCGCGAACACAAGAAGATGGCCAGGCCGGCGATGTCTTCGGGAGTTCCGACTCGTTTGCGCGGATTGCCACGAGCCACCACGCTCCAGTCGGTGTTGTCGACGTCGCCGCCCGTGCCCACTCCAGTACTGAGCATCCACGTGGGGAACGGTCCAGGGGCGATGGCATTCATGATGATGTTGCGCTTCACCAGCTTTGATCCCATCTGACGGGTCAACGAATGAAGAGCGGCCTTCGACGGACCATACGAATGAGTGTCGAAGATGGGCGTGCGAATGCCATCGATCGATCCGATGTTCACGACGCGCGACGGGTCGTCGTTGGTGGCGCGAGCCTCGAGCAACGGCAGCAACTTCTGGGTGAGGAAGAAGACGCCCTTGACGTTCGTGTCGAACACCTTGTCCCAGCCGACCTCGGGGAACTCGTCGAGTGGCGCTCCCCACGACACACCTGCATTGTTGATGAGGATGTCGAGATGGTTCTCACGTTCACTCAGCGCCTTCACCAAGCCGTCGATACCCGCCATGTCGGCCAAGTTGGCCGGCAACGAAATGCATTCACCCCCGAAGGTGTCGGACAGGCGCTTGGCGGTTTCGTTGCACACATCGGCTTTGCGCGACGAGATGTACACCTTGGCTCCGTTGGCAAGGAACCCGCCGGCAATCATTTCGCCGATACCACGAGACCCTCCGGTCACCAGGACGACCTTGCCCTGAACAGAGAACAAGTCTGTGATCTTCATGTGTTCCTCCCACCTCGAGTGACGACGTGAGGCTAGTGATCCGGCTCGGAACACGACCAAGTGGATGCTCTACGGTGAACCCATGACCAGTCTCTCCAATCCGCGTGGACGCACCGATCTGACCGGCAAGGTGTTCGTGGTGACCGGCGGTAACTCGGGCATCGGTCTCGGGATGGCCGAGGGAATCGCCGCGGTGGGTGGATCGGTCGCAGTGTGGGGTCGGCGAGCCGATCGCAACGCCGAAGCCGTCGACATTCTCAAGGGTCACGGTGTCGCCGCTCGTGGATACGAATGCGATGTATCCGACGAGCAACAAGTGATCGAATCGATGAACCGCACCGTGGCCGACTTCGGTCGACTCGACGGGTGCTTCGCCAATGCAGGACGATCAGGACACGGTGTTCCGTTCCTCGACTTGACACTCGATCAATGGCGAGAGGTCATGACGACCAATCTCGACGGAGTGTTCGTCACGGTCCGCGAAGCTGCTCGACATCTCGTGCGACAAGGAACCGGCGGCTCGCTCGTTCTCGTGTCGTCGACATCGGCGATTCACGGTGCCGCAGGCAACGAAGCGTACGGAACGTCGAAGACGGCACTGAACGGACTCATGCGCGCACTCGCCGTTGGTCTGGCCCGTCACGGCATTCGGGTCAACTCGCTCATCCCGGGTTGGACGATCACCGAGATGGCCGGACCTGCCTACGCCAACGACAAGTTCCGCGATGTGACCGTGCGACGCACGCCCGTGCGCCGGTGGGCCGAGTCATCGGAGTTCCGTGAGATCGGCGCTTTTCTCGCCGATCCGGCGCTGACGTATCACACCGGCCAAGAAGTGACCGTCGACGGCGGCTACACCGTCTTCTGATCGGTCGGAGTCCGATCGAAGCTCGTCTCGTCATCACGTAGGGTGCTCGTCATGGGGGAGGTCACGATGCCGAAGAACGTCGTCGTCGTTCTCCTCGACAGCCTCAATCGTCACATGATCGGTGCCTACGGCGGCACGGAGTTCGACACGCCGAATCTCGATCGTTTCGCCCGACGATCGGTGAAGTTCCAACGGCACTACACGGGATCGCTGCCTTGCATGCCGGCCCGCCACGACATTCTGTGTGGATCGTGGGACTTCCTCTGGAGGCCGTGGGGTTCGATCGAACTGTGGGAAGACCCCATCACCCGCCATCTCCAGAAAGCTGGGGTGACCACGATGCTCGTCTCGGATCATCCGCATCTGTTCGAGACCGGCGGCGAGAACTACCACACCGACTTCACCGCCTGGGAGTACGTGCGGGGACACGAGGACGACCCGTGGCGAACCGCACCCGACCCCTCGTGGATCGGTGCGCCCGCAGTGCCGGCGAACGAGTCGTGGGTGACGCGTCACTACGACACGTCACGAACCTGGTTCAAGAAAGAAGACGACTTTCCCGGCCCGCGCACCATGGCTGAAGCCGCGCGATGGCTCGAGCAACAAGCACCGCACGCCGAACGCTTCATGCTGTTCATCGACGAATTCGATCCGCACGAGCCCTTCGACGCTCCCGAACCATGGATGTCGATGTACGACCCCGAATGGGAAGGTCCCAAGTTGATCTGGCCGCCGTACAGCGCAGATGCAGTGGCATCGGGTCGACTCGACGCGCGGGCGGCACGGCACATTCGGGCCAACTACGGGGCCAAGCTGTCGTTCATCGACCACTGGTTCGGTCGAGTGCTCGACGTTCTCGATCAGCGAAACATGTGGGACGACACCGCGGTGATCGTGTGCACTGACCATGGCCACTATCTCGGTGAGAAGGACGTGTTCGGCAAGCCCGGAGTTCCGGTGTACGAACCTCTCGGGCACATCCCCCTCATGATCGCCTGGCCCGGAGTCGCGGCCAGCACCAATGAAGCGCTCACCACGACGGTCGACGTCTTCACGACGCTCTGCGACATCTTCGAAGTGACAGTCGAGCATCGCACCCACGGCAAGTCGCTCGTGCCACTTCTCGCAGGATCCACCACCCAGGTGCGTGACTACGTGCTCACCGGTGTCTGGGGCCGGGCGGTGCAGATCGTTCACGACGAATTCAAGTACGTACGGGCTCCCCGCAACGACAATCGGCCGCTGTCGATGTGGTCGAACCGCTGGTCGACCATGCCGATTCACGCGATGCCGAACGTTCGGCTTCCCAGGCCGGACCGACGCGCCACTCTCGACTACATGCCCGGCTCATCCGTGCCAGTCATCCGTCAGCCATTCGGACCAGGCGACGCCGTGCCTTTCTGGGCGATGACCAACACCGGCACATCAGGTGATCTCCTGT
>CAZELU010000002.1:85354-86487 GCA_964513215.1 uncultured Bifidobacterium sp. | reverse complement strand
CGACATCTTCGTGTCGGCCACCGGCAACGACCACATCATCACGGTCGAGCACATGGAGAAGATGAAGCACAACGCGATCGTGTGCAACATCGGCCACTTCGACTCGGAGATCGACATGGCCGGCCTGGCCCGCAGCGGTGCGACCCGTGACGAACTGAAGCCTGGTACCGACCTGTGGTCGTTCCCCGACGGTCATTCCATCATCGTGTTGGCCGAGGGTCGACTGGTGAATCTCGGCTGCGCAACCGGTCATCCGAGTTTCGTGATGTCGTGTTCGTTCTCCAATCAGGTGATCGCCCAGATCGAGTTGTTCAACAACCTGTCGAAGTACCCACTCGGGGTGTACGTGCTGCCGAAGCACCTCGACGAGAAGGTGGCATCACTGCACCTCGATGCGTTGGGAGTGAAGCTCACCAAGTTGACCGACGAGCAGGCCGACTACCTCGGAGTGAACCCGTCGGGACCCTTCAAGCCCGATCACTACCGCTACTGATGCGCGTCTCGTTCCCCGAACGGGTCGTCCGGTGTGTGGCCGGGCTGTTCTTGTTCGGGCTCGGGATCACCTTCTTCATCCGGGCCGAACTCGGACTGGCTCCGTGGGACGTGTTCCACAAAGGTCTGTCCGAGAAGCTCGACGTTCCGATCGGCAACGTCATCATTGGTGTCGGTGTGCTGCTGCTGTTGCTCTGGATTCCCCTGAAACAGAAGCCCGGTTTGGGAACGATCCTGAATGCCATCGAGATCGGACTGGTGGTGAATCTGACCAAACCGATTGTTGGGCATCCCGATCACATCGTGGGCCGACTCGGACTCATGGTCGCGGGTCTGCTGATCGTCGCACTCGGTTCGGCGCTCTACATCGGTGCCGGTCTGGGCCCGGGTCCGCGAGACGGTCTGATGCTCGGACTGTCGGAGCGCGGAATCAGTATTCGGCTCGCGCGCACCTGTGTGGAGATCACGGTGCTGATCGCGGGTGTTGCGTTGGGCGGACCGGTCGGTCTCGGAACCATCGCCTTCACGTTCGGGATCGGGCCGTTGGTGCAGAGGTTCCTGCCACGTTTCGACAAGCGGCCGAGTGTGACCGTCGAGGTGAGAAAGCACTGAGGGCCCGGTTGCCCGGGCCCTCAGCATCA
>CAZELU010000002.1:82612-85254 GCA_964513215.1 uncultured Bifidobacterium sp. | reverse complement strand
TGGCTGCAACCACCCGGGTTGGTCACGCTGATGGTGAGGCTCGCGTTCGACTTGGCCTTGCCGTCGTCGGCTTGACCTTCGATCGTGATCCTGGTCCCACGGTCCTTGAAGTCGACGTTGAACGAGTACGTTCCGGTGCCGCTGCCGACCACGGTCGTGCTCGAGGCCGGAATCGTTCGAGCGGACGACGCACCCTTCACGACCACCGACATGGTGTCCCCGTCGGTGTCGCTGGCTGTCACGTTCACGCTCACCTTGGTCGGCGCCTCGGATCCGGCTTCGATGCACAGACTCTTGGTCGTCAGCGTGATCTTGGGCGGATTGTTGGTCTTCGACACGGTGGTCGAAGTGGCCGCGGGTGCGGTGGTCGTCGTAGCTCCATCACTCGGCTGGCCCTGATCTTGCGGGTCGGCGCAATCGATGGCCTTCACGAATTCGGTGTCCTGACCGGACTTGCCACTCGAATCAGCAGCGATTCCGAGAACCTTGTATTCGCCCACGGCATCGGGAACGAACGAGTCGGTGAACGTGGTCGCGTTCTCCTGGTTCGAACCATCACCCTGGTCGTTGATCGTGATCTTGTACTCGGTGATCCGCTCGCCCTCGGACGGCACAGCGAACATCACGATCTGAACGGTGTCACCCACGCAGACCGGTCCTTGCACGCGAACGTCGACCTCGATGCTCGATGCCAACGGCACGATGTCGGGATCGGTCGGAGGCGGGCAGTCGTCGAACCACGTCTCGAGTTCGATCGTCGCCCGATACTCGGGTGAGCCGCTCGCGCTCGAGAACCAGCGGCGACCGTGATCCGATTCGGCCGCATCGGAATTCGACCCGACCCAGATCCAACGGATGCCGCTCGAATCAACGTAGACACTGCCCTCGAATTCGGGCGGACACGGGTCGTCGGACGGATCGTCTTCGGGCAAGCACTGCTCGCGGTATCCGGGAATCAGGAGGACGTCACTGGTGCTCTCTCCGAGATCAGAGTGCCACACTCCTTCGGTGACGTAGGTCCAGCGGACTCCGCGATTGTCGATGAACTCGTGGCCGAGTTCGGGCGATGCGCCCGGTTCGACGCATCCCTCGGGATTGCACAAGTCGAGCGCGGCCTTGGTTCCACTCACTTGGTCTTCATTGATCGGGACGATCTCGACTGGACCCGAACCGGGAGTGACCGTGACGGCCTTTTGAGAGCCGTCTCCGTTCTGTTCGGTGGCCTCGGGATTCTGTTCGGGCTGGCCGCTCTCGTCGATCACGAAACTGTTCATCGGGACGCTGAGACCGGGTAGGCACGGGGGAGCGCACAGCTCCATCCAGCCGGGCAGGTCGGCGGACGAGGCCACCTTCTGCGTCTTGTCGTCGGTGTTGACCCATGCTCCTTCGAACCACACCCAGAGCGTCCCGGTGAACGGGTCGATCCAGTGTCCGTTCTCACCCGGCGCGATGTTCAGCGGCGGGCACGGCGGCATGCACAGTTCGCGATACCCGGGGAGGCGTGACGTGACGGTGATGGGGGGAGCCGACGGATCGGTGTTGTTGGTCCAGACATTCGCGGTGGAGTCCCACACCCACACATCGCCGTTCGGGCTCACGAACACGTCGCCCACACGCGGCTGGAAATCCGGACACGGATCCTGGACGACGTCGGGTCCGCATCCCTCGGGTTGATTGGGGAGGTCGGTGGTCGCCACCAGTTCGACGTCGGGTGTGTCGGTGTTGTCCCATCCGTACACGCCACCGGTGTGGTTGTCGAAGAGCCACAGGTTGCCCTCGATGTCGATCCACGTCTGGCCCACGATCGGCTTGGTGGGCGGGCACTCGGGTTGGCCCTCTTCGAAGGGCGGTGCGCATTCGTAGAGGATCACGAGGTCGGCGTACGGAACTCCTTCTTGGAGATCGGGCGTCGTGATCTCGTCCCACACGAGTGCGGTGCCATCGAGCCAGAGTTGCCACTGGCGTCCGTCGGGAGCAGTCCAGATGTCGCCGACAGCGGCCTTCACCGGCGGACACGGTCCGTCGGGTTGGCCGGGCTGCGGATCACCGCACAACTCGGTCCAGCCCGGCAGATCGTTCATGTCGGTGACCGGGTCGGGTGACGGCGCCGCGGTGACGTTCTTCCACCAGTTCTTGGTGGGATCGAACTGCCACTCGTCGCCGTTGATGTCGAGATAAGGCGTCCAGCCGCCGCCGATGAGGCGCTGCGGACACACCGGGTCGACCTGGCGCTGGCGACCATCGTCGCAGAGGTCGCGCCAGCCGGGAAGGTCCACCACATCGGCGATGGGCTCGGCCGCCGGATCGCTCAGATTGATCCAAGCGCCAACGGCTTGGTCGTAATGCCACACGTCGCCGTTCGGTGCGCCGTAGTCGGTCCATCCGGCCACGAGGAGTTCGGGACAATCGGGCTGGCCGCCACGGGGTTGATCGTTCGGTCCGGGGCAGTCGACGAATGCCCCGTCGAGTTCTTGTGTCGTCTTGTACGTATCGGTCGCTGCGTCGTACCAATGCGCTCCGTGATCGGAGTCGGCCGGATCGTTGTTGCCGTCGACCCATTTCCAGAGCACTCCGGCGGCATCGACGAACTCGTTGCCCTCGAATTCTTCGGGGCATTCGGAGTCGCCGCCACCGGGCTGATC
>CAZELU010000002.1:79631-82512 GCA_964513215.1 uncultured Bifidobacterium sp. | reverse complement strand
CTTCGATGTCGCAGATGTTGGTGCCGGTGCCGCCGTAGGTGCGTCCGGCGTACAGGCCCGGGGCCGAACCGTCGACCGTCCCATCCGACAGCGCCGACAGATCGACGTCGTACTGGGTGAGCTCGAAAGTGGGAGCAAAGGAGTCGGGACCCACCACGCCGGCGGGCTGGAACAACGTGCGCCCGCCGCCACTCGAACTCTCGCTGTCCTTGTCGCCGCCGCTGCACGCGGCGCCGATCAACAGAACTCCAGCCATCATCGTGGCCGACCAGATGCGACGCATGGTCCCCCTCGCTCTCTTCGCGGCCACGGGTCTGTCCCGTCTGGCCGCCCGTCGGAATGTATCAAGCATTAGAACTCCATTCGATTATGGGTCGTCACGAGGCGAGCCCGGCGCTCGCCTCACCGGGCGAGAGGCCGCGTCCGAGGAAACCTGGCACTTTTGTCACGGATTACTGTTCGCCGGTGACTCAGATTTCGACCCCTGACGTGGAAATGGCCCCGACCCTGCGCTTGGACACGCCGTCGGGACCTGTGAGGGGGCTCGTGCGGCCCGATGGGACCGGGGCCTTCCTGGGCCTTCGCTACGCCCGGGCCGATCGGTTCGCCCCGGCGGTTCCTGAGAACCCGTGGGACGGGGAACGGGATGCCAGCGGCCACGGTCCCATCTGCCCGCAGGCGCCCGGCCTTCTCGAATCCACCATGGGTGCGGCCCTGCCCCCCATGGACGAGGACTGCCTCAGCCTCGGGGTGTTCGTTCCGCCGTCGGTGGTGGCTGATTCGGCCACGGCCCGACCGGTCCTGGTCTGGATCCACGGTGGGGCCTATGTGAACGGCTCGGGTTCGACACCTTGGTACGACGGGTCGTCGTTGGCGCGTCGTGGCGATGTGGTCGTGGTGTCGATCAACTACCGGCTCGGCGTGTTCGGATTCTTCCGCGACAACAACCTCGGACTCCTCGATCAGATCGAAGCGTTGCGCTGGGTGCAGAAGCACATCGCCTCGTTCGGCGGCGATCCGAACAACGTCACGATCTTCGGAGAGTCGGCCGGCGGATCGAGCGTGGTTGCGCTGATGGCATCACCGCTGTCGGCCGGATTGTTCCACAAGGTGTGGTCGATGAGCCCGTCGATCGGTCAGTACCGAAACGCGGAGCGCGGTGACGAACTCGCCGACAAGTTCCTTCAGGCCGCGGGCGTTGCGCACGACGACCAACTGCGTGCGATGACGAGCGATCAACTCCTCGCCGCGCAAGCAGCACTGGTGGCCGAGAACGGTCGAGCGTTCGATTACTTCGCACCCACCTGGCCGGGTGCCGGGTTGCCGCGGGAGATCGTGAGTGCAGCAGCCGATCATTCGGCACGTCTCGTAGTCGGCACCACGCGTGACGAAAATCGTTTGTTCGGGGCGTTCTCACCGGATGCGGCGTCGATGGACGACGCCAAGATGCGCAGCTTCTTCGCCGGCATGTTGCCCGATCGAGTCGACGAGGCCGTCGCGCTGTATCGCGAACATCGCCCGGGTGAAAGCGATGCACAGTTGGTGATGGCCGCGCAGACCGACGAGGGTTTCCGGCAACGCGCGATTCGTCTGGCCGAGAAGCGCGCGAGAGCCGGAACGCCGACGCACATGTATTGGTTCACGTGGGCCAGCCCGGCGTTCGGGGGAGTGCTCGGGTCGTGTCATGCGATCGACATCCCGTTCACGTTCCACAATCTCGATCAACCCGGCGTGGAGTTGTTCACGGGCGATGGCGCCGACCGTGAGACCGTCGCCGATCAGGTGGCCGCTCAGGTGTTGTCGTTCGCGACCGATGGAACCGTGGCGTGGTCGCCGTACGACCTGGAGAGCCGCCGCACGTGGCGCTTCGACGTGGAGTGCGAGGAGATCGCCGACCCCGAACCCCGACTCCGAACCCTCTGGAGTTCCTGAGGATTCTTGGTGTTCTGGGTGAAAAATTCGCTGGAATCCAGCGAATTTTTCACCCAGAACACCACCGGGATCGGGTGTGCCACACCCCTGTGGTCGGGTGGGGTCATGTTCACCGCCCTGCGCTGCCCGCACTGCCACCACATGTTCCGGGTTCAACCCCACCGCGACCGCGACACCTGGTCGGGTTCGCTCACTCGACTGTGCCCCGACTGTCGTGGTCTGCCGTCGTCACCGCCGGCGGTCCACAACGCCGCGTTGGTGTACGAAGGCTCCGCGCGTCAGTTGGTGTCCGACCTCAAGTTCCGCGGTCGCCAGTCGGCGGCTCGCGCACTCGCAGCCGAACTCGCTCGGGCCGTTCGTGCCGACGGTCGCACGTTCGACGTCGTCACTTGGGCTCCCACGTCGGCGCCGCGCCGTCGGCGTCGTGGTTTCGATCAGGCCGAGTTGATCGCACGGCTGGTCGCCCGTGATCTTCGTCTGCCGTGCCGGTGTCTGCTCGTGCGCGAGACCGGTCCGTCGCAAACTGGTCGCTCACGCCATGCGCGCCTGAGCGGCCCGACCTTCCGCGCCCGCCCCACGCGCACACCCATGAACGTTCTCGTGATCGACGACGTCGTCACCACCGGCGCCACACTGCGCGCAGCCGCTCATGCCCTCGGTTCGGCCGGTTGGGCCGAGGTCACCACACTCGCGGCTGCCGCCACACCCGATCGGCGTCAGATGCCGGCCAGGTCGCGCACCGTGGCGATCGCACCCGACTGATCGTCTTCCACCAACACGCCGTGCATACCCACCGCACGCGCCGCGTTCACATTCACCAACATGTCGTCGAGGAACGCGGTTCGTTCGGAGGATGCTCCCAAGCGCTCGAGAGCCAGGTGGTAGATCTCGGCATTCGGTTTGCGTAATCCGACTTCGTGACTGTCGACGATGTCGTCGAACAGACTCG
>CAZELU010000002.1:57382-79531 GCA_964513215.1 uncultured Bifidobacterium sp. | reverse complement strand
TTCGGTTTGCGTAATCCGACTTCGTGACTGTCGACGATGTCGTCGAACAGACTCGGGAAGTCGACGAGGTCCCACCAACGTGAACGCAACTCGCGCACGTTGTTGGTGAGCACACCGACGCGCAAGCCGTTGGCCCGAAGATCGTCGACGAGGGCGAACATCGGCTCACTGCGAACGAATGCGAAGTTCACGCCGGTTCGGTTCTTGAATTCGGGCGGAGGCTCGGCGGCCACCAATCCCGCGGCGGCGATCAGCGGAGCCACGGCGTCGCGGTACTCGTTCATCGAGATTTCTCCACGCTCGAGCCGGTGCCATGGGTGGTCGTGGTCGGTCGCATAATCGCCCATCAGGACGTTCATCACGACCTCGGGCGGATGGCTCGGAAATCGGCGGGCCACGTCGATGGCCCGACCCGACAACGACAGCACGCCGCCCAGATCGAAGATGACGGTGTCGATGGTTGCCACCAGGGAAGTCTGGTGTGTGGCCGAGGTCGAGTGCCAAGTGGGCGGACCCCGGTCCGACCAGGCCGAAAGGTAGGCTCGACCTCCGCATGGCGATCCTCGACCGCATTCTTCGGGCCGGTGAAGGCAAGAAACTCAAGGCCCTCGAAGGTCTGGTTCCCGACATCAACGCCGAAGAGGCCGCCCTCACGTCGCTCAGCGACGAAGCCCTTCGTGGCAAGACCGCCGAGTTCCGCCAGCGCCTCGAGCGTGGTGAGTCGCTCGACGATCTCTTGATCGAGGCCTTCGCGGTGGTTCGTGAAGCGGGTCGCCGAACCATCGGCCAGCGCCACTACGACGTCCAGATGATGGGCGGAGCGGCGCTGCACTTCGGCTGGATCGCCGAAATGAAGACCGGTGAAGGCAAGACCCTGGTGTCCACGCTCCCGGCCTACCTCAACGGACTGTCGGGCCGCGGCGTGCATCAGATCACCACCAACGACTACCTGGCGCGACGCGACTCCGAGTGGATGGGTCAGATCCATCGCTGGTTGGGTCTCAACGTCGGGCTCGTGATTCCCGGTGTTCAGGATCGCCCCGAACAGAAGCGCATCAACTACGCGGCCGACGTGACCTACGGAACCAACAACGAGTTCGGCTTCGACTATCTGCGCGACAACATGGCCGGCACCAAGGAAACCAAGGTCCAGCGCGGTCACGTGTTCGCCATCGTCGACGAAGTCGACTCGATCCTCATCGATGAAGCACGAACCCCGCTCATCATCTCGGGCCGTGTCGCCGATGCCGCTCAGCTCTACTACCGCTTCGCGTCGATCGTGCGCGGACTCAAGCGTGACGAGCACTACGAAGTCGAAGAAGACAAGCGTGTCGTCATGCCCACCGAGGCCGGCATCGAGCGCGTCGAACAAGAACTCGGGCTCGACAACTTGTACGACGAGGTGCAGCGCAACCTCGTGCACCAGTTGCAGGTGGCCCTCAAGGCCAAAGAGCTCTACCGCCGCGACAAGGATTACATCGTCCAGGCCGGTGAAGTGAAGATCGTCGACGAGTTCACCGGTCGCATCCTCGAGGGTCGCCGTTGGAGCGAGGGCATCCACCAGGCCGTCGAAGCCAAAGAAGGCGTGAAGATCAAGGAAGAGAACCAGACGCTCGCCACGATCACGCTGCAGAACTACTTCCGTATGTACGAGAAGTTGGCCGGTATGACCGGTACGGCCCAGACCGAAGCGGCCGAACTCATGAACACGTACGGCCTCCAGGTCGTGCCCATTCCGACCAACCGCACCAATCAGCGCGCCGATCAGCCCGACCTCATCTACAAGTCGGAAGCAGCCAAGTTCAACGCCATCGTCGATGACGTGGCCGAACGAAACGCCAAGGGTCAGCCGATCCTCATCGGAACCGTGAGCGTCGAGAAGAGTGAGGCGTTGTCGAAGGCTCTGTCGAAGCGCGGCATCGCTCACGAGGTGCTGAACGCCAAGCAGCACACGCGCGAAGCCGAAGTGGTCGCGCAGGCCGGTCGTCTCGGCTCGGTCACGGTGGCCACCAACATGGCTGGTCGCGGCGTTGACATTCTTCTCGGCGGCAATCCCGAGGGTCTGGCCCGACGCGCACTTCTGGCCGAAGGCCATTCGCCCGAGACCCTCACCGACGAGTTCGCCTTGCCGATGCCGCTCGACCAGATGCCGTCCGATTATCAGGCGGCCCGCCGCGTCGCACAGGCTCGCTACGCCGAACTGCTCGCGTCCATCACGGCCGAGTGCCGCGCCGAAGGCGACAAGGTGCGCGAACTCGGTGGCCTCTACGTCATCGGCTCCGAGCGCCACGAGAGCCGCCGCATCGACAATCAGCTGCGCGGTCGTTCGGGCCGTCAGGGCGATCCGGGTGAGAGCCGTTTCTATCTGTCGCTCGAAGACGAACTCATGCGCCTGTTCGCCACTGGTGCGCTCAGTTGGGTGATGGGTCGCGCGCTTCCCGACGACGAGGCGATCGAACACAAGATGGTCACCAAGGCCATCGAACGCGCGCAAAGTACCGTCGAGCAGCGCAACGGCGAGATTCGCAAGAACGTGCTCAAGTACGACGAGGTCATGAACGAACAGCGCAAGGTCATTTACCAGCGCCGCGATCAGATCCTCGAAGGTCTCGACCTCAAGGCCGCGGCCATGGAGTACCTCGCCGAAGCCGTCGATTCACTCATCGAAACGCACTGCGTGAGCGAAGCCGACGACGAATGGGATCTCGAGGGTCTGGCCAAGGAACTGAAGACGTTCTGGCCCGCTCAGGTGGAAGCGACCGCTCTGTTCGACTGCCGCGATACCGACGACATGTACGACGTGGTCATGGCCGACGCCTCGGCGTACTACGAGCGCCGCGAGGCCGAGCTCACACCCACCGTCATGCGCGACGTCGAGCGCCAAGTCATGTTGCGGATCATCGATCAGCGTTGGCGCGAGCACCTCGAGGAGATGGACTACCTCCAAGAGGGCATCAACTTGCGTGCCATGGGTCAGAAGGACCCGCTGTCCGAATGGCAGCGTGAGGGTTACGAGATGTTCGGCTCGATGATGAAGGGAATCGCCCAGGACTTCGTGCGCTACGTCATGCACGTTCAGGTCGTGCGCAACGACGCTCCCGACATCGCCGTCAAGAACGTCCAGCAGACCAAGTCGGATGCACCGGCTCCGATGCCGACCGATCTTCCGGCGGCCCCCGCCGCTCCGGCGCCCACCAAGCAGCAGACCGTCGTCAAGGACGAGTTCTCGAAGACACCGCGCAACGCGCCGTGTCCCTGCGGTTCGGGCAAGAAGTTCAAGATGTGCCACGGCGCCAATTGACGGCTCACCATGCGCGACTTCACTGACGATCTCCGCGATGTCTCGCGTCGCCTTTCCGAGGCTCGCGGCTATCTGCGTGTCGACGAGCTGCGCGCGCGAATCGCCGAACTCGAAATCGAGATTTCACGTCCCGACCTATGGGACGATCAGGATCGCGCCAAGCGCCTGAATGCCGAGTACGCCAACGGCAAGGGCGACCTCGACCAGTACGACAAGCTTTCCGGAGATCTGGAAGACGCCGAAGTTCTCCACGAGTTGGCCCGCGAAGTGGATGACGAGAGTCAGGAGCCCGACATCCAGTCGGCCATCGAAGCGATTTCGCAGCGTCTCGACGGCCTCGAGTTGCGCAGCCTGTTCACCGGTGAGCACGACGAGGTCGACTGCATCGTGCACATCAACACCAAGGACGGTGGAGTCGACGCCCAGGACTGGAGCGAGGTCCTGCTGCGTATGTACTCGCGCTGGGCCGAGCGCCGTGGCTTCGAAATCGAAATCGACGACGTCTCGCCCGGAACCGAAGCCGGCATCATGTCGGCCGAGTTCACGATCAAGGGGCGTTACGCCTACGGACTCATGACCTCCGAGCGCGGCACCCATCGTCTCGTGCGCATCAGCCCGTTCGATAACCAGGGCCGTCGTCAGACGAGTTTCTCGGCCGTGCAGGTGTGGCCGGTCATGGACGATCCCGATGTCGAGATCAACGAGAGCGACATTCGCATGGAAGTGTTCCGTGCGTCCGGCGCTGGCGGACAGCACGTGAACAAGACGTCATCAGCCGTACGCCTCATTCACGAACCCACCGGTCTCGTGGCGTCGTCGCAAGAAGAACGCAGCCAACTTCAGAACCGCGAGAAGGCGATGAACCGTCTGCGCGCGATGGTGGCGGCCAAGATCGAAGAGGAACATCAGGCCGAACTCGATCGCATCGCCGGAAAACAGGCCACGGTGGGTTGGGGCAGCCAGATCCGCAGTTACGTGTTGCAGCCATATCAGATGGTGAAAGATCTGCGCACCGAAGTCGAAACGAGCAGTGTCGAGGCGGTTCTCGACGGCGATCTCGATCGATTCATGGAGGGTTACCTGCGCTGGCGTCGCGCGGGTGACCAAAACTGAATTCAACCCACTGGTAACCTGGCGATTCTGCGGGGACAACCATGATCAGGCTCGAGAGCGTCACCAAGTCGTACAGCAGCGATGTCATCGCCGTGCGCGACGCATCCTTCGAAATCGCCAAGGGTGAGTTCGTCTTTCTCGTGGGTCCGTCGGGCTCCGGCAAGTCCACTCTGTTGCGGCTCATGAACCGCCAGGAGCAGCCCGAACGGGGCACGGTGTGGGTCGCAGGAAAAGACATCAACGACATGCCCGAGTCGAAGGTGCCGTATCTCCGCCGCACCATTGGCAACATCTTCCAGGACTACAAACTTCTGCCCAACAAGACGGTCTTCGAGAACGTCGCGTTCGCCCTCGAAGTGATCGGCCGGCCTCGTCACGTCATCCGCCAGCAGGTTCCGGCCGTGCTCGAACTGGTCGGTCTGGCCGACAAGGAAGATCGCTTCCCGCACCAGTTGTCGGGTGGCGAACAGCAACGCGTGTCCATCGCGCGCGCCTTCGTGAATCGGCCGCTCATCTTGTTGGCCGACGAGCCCACCGGAAACCTCGACCCCGGCACGGGCGAGGGCATCATGCGTCTGCTCGACCGCATCAACTCCACCGGAACCACCGTGGTCATGGCTACTCACGACACCCGCGTCGTCAACATGATGCGTCGCCGCGTGGTTCAGCTCGACCGCGGTGTGATCGTCCGCGACCAAGAACGCGGGGTCTACGACTGATGCTGTCGCGAATCAGTTACGCCCTCCGCGAAACGGCGGCCGGCTTCCGGCGCAACGTCACGCTCACGGCCGCCGCCATCATCACGTCGGCTGTGTCGTTGCTATTGGTCGGCACCACTTTCCTCATTCAGCGGGCCTTCGACAATTTGCTCACGCGCTGGAAGGGCGATGTCGAACTCATCGTCTACGTCCGTTCTGACGCCACTCCCGAGCAGGTCCAACTCATCGAGGGCGCGCTCAAGTCGCAACCGTCCATCATCGACGTCGATCGACTGCGCTACCTCAACCAGGCCGAGAGTTACGCCGAAGCCGAGCGTTTGTTCGCGGGCGACCCCGGAACGCTTCGCCTCCTCACTCCCGAGAACATCCCATCGCAGTTCAAGGTCGTGCCCATCGCCGAGGATTCGGCGCTGGTGCGCGAACTAGGGGAGCAGTTCCGACAATTGGCCGGTGTGAAGGAAGTGGCCTACGCCCAAGACGTGTTCGACGTGGTATCGCGAGTGTCGCAGTTCATTCGCGTGGCCACCACCGCCATGTCGATCATCCTGCTCGTGGTCGCAGTGGGTCTCATCTGGAACACCATTCGAACCGCCATGTTCGCGCGTCGAAGAGAGATCGAAGTCATGAAACTGGTCGGTGCCACCAACTGGTTCATCCGCATCCCTTTCATGCTCGAAGGTCTCGTGCAGGGCCTCGTCGGCGGCGTGCTGTCGTGTTTGGGCCTGTGGGGTCTCAACACCGCGTGGACCAACGCCGTCACCGACTTCAACGACACCGAGTTGGCGGCACTGGTCGTCACCGACGGATATGCCAGTTGGATCATGGTCCTCTTGCTCGGAATCGGCGCGCTGGCTGGCGCCATTGGTTCGGGTATCGCGGCCTCGCGATTCCTCGACGTCTGACGCTCGATCGGCGACGGTTCCCGATCGCTGATTAGGGTCCAATCGTGAACTTCAACGAGATCCAGTACTCCGTCGACGGCCCGGTGGCGACCATTACGCTCCACCGCCCCGACAAGATGAACGCCTTCACCAACACGATGTTGAAGGAGATCATCGCGGCCTTCGACCTCACCGACGCCGACGACTCGGTTCGCGCGGTGATCGTCACCGGCTCGGGCAGGGCTTTCTGCGCCGGCGCCGATTTGTCCGGAGGAGGCGAGACGTTCGCCAAGGGTGGCAGCGACGTTTCGGCTCGATCGGGTGTCGTGCGCGACGGCGGAGGTCTGGTCACCTTGCGCATCTTCGAGAGCAAGAAGCCGGTCATCGGCGCCATCAATGGAGCGGCCGTCGGAGTGGGCGTCACGATGACCCTGCCCATGGACATTCGTTTGGCGAGCGAGCACGCCAAGTTCGGCTTCGTGTTCGCCAAACGTGGCATCGTGCCGGAGGCGGCCAGCAGTTGGTTCCTGCCGCGCATCGTCGGAATCTCGCAAGCAGCCGAGTGGTGCTACACCGGCCGGATCCTCACGGCACAGGAGGCGCTCGATGGTCGTCTCGTCCGGAGTGTGCACGCCGCCGATGATCTGCTTCCGGCGGCACGCGCCATCGCGATGGAGATCGCCAGTGGTACGGCGCCGGTGTCGGTGGCCCTGACGAGGCAAATGTTGTGGCGCATGCTCGGGGCCGATCACCCGATGGAAGCGCACCGCGTCGACTCGCGCGCCATCAATTCGCGCGGAGCCAGTGACGATGCGCGTGAAGGCGTTCTGAGTTTCCTCGAGAAGCGCCCGGCCGAGTTTCCGGTGAAGGTCAGTGACGGCCTGCCCGACGTGTTCCCCGATTGGGAGAACCCTTCGTTCTCGTGAGTGACGAGTCCCTGTACGACCGGGTTGGTGGGTTGCCCTTCTTCGAACGCCTTGTCGACGAGTTCTATGCGGGTGTCGTGACCGACGAGGTGTTGTGGCCGCTCTATCCCGATCAATCCGACCTCGAAGGGGCGAAACATCGGCTGGCTTTGTTCCTCGCGCATTACTGGGGTGGCCTCACCACGTATCTCGAAGAACGAGGCCACCCACGGTTGCGTATGCGACACATGGGATTCGTGGTCGGGCCGCGTGAACGAGACCGTTGGCTGGTGCACATGGCCGCGGCACTCGACCGCGTGTGCACCGACGACGAAGCCCGGGCCGAGATGACCGCTTACTTCGTGAAGGCGGCCGAGCACCTACGCAACGACACCGGCCTACCCATCAGCAGCCAACGCTGAACGAGTCAGCTGAAGACGACGGTCTTGCGCCCGTACACCAGAACGCGGTGTTCGAGGTGGGCTCGAACGGCGCGCGCCAACACGATCGTCTCGAGGTCGCGGCCCTTGCGTGTGAGTTCGGCGACCGAATCACGGTGGGTCACCCGGGTGACTTCCTGATCGAGGATCGGTCCCTCGTCGAGCTCTTCGGTGACGTAGTGCGCGGTCGCGCCGATGATCTTCACGCCGCGATCGTGGGCTTGGCGATACGGATTGGCTCCGATGAAGGCCGGAAGGAACGAGTGGTGGATGTTGATGATCCGGGCCGGGAACGCTTCGACCAGCGTGGGGGACAGGATCTGCATGTAGCGGGCCAACACGACCAGATCGACGTCGTACGACTGCAGCGTGTCGAGGACCTTGGCTTCCTGCGCGACCTTGGTTTCGGGCGTGACTGGTAGGTGCACGTACGGCACGCCCATGTGTTCGACGAGATCAGCGTGGTCGGGATGGTTGTCGATCACGGCGACCACATCGGCTGGAAGTTCGCCCGAACGCCAACGTGTGAGCAAGTCGAACAGACAGTGCGGCTGCTTGCTGGCCATGATCGCCACGCGAGGACGTACGTCGGTGAACTTCAAGTCGGCGGTCATGCCGAATCGGCTGGCCACTGAATCGAAGGCCGCGCGGATCTGATCGCGGGGGAGATCGAATCCGTCGATCTCGAACTCGACACGCTGGAAGAAGACTTTCTCGACGTCGTCGGTGTGCTGCTCGGCGTGGACGATATTGCCGTTGTGAGAGGCGATGAAGTCGGCGACGGCCGCGACCACACCCCGCTGGTCGGGGCACGAAAGAAGAAGAACTCCGGTCGCGGTCACCCCGAGAGTCTGCTGGATTTGTGTGCCGATCCCACCTCCCCGAGAATCGTCAGGTGCTCCAGGACGAACCGTCGCTCGTGATCAGGTCGGCTGGAACGTTGCTCGATGAACGGGCCGTGATGTTCCCGACATTGAAGGTCGACGCGAGCGATCGCCCCGACGTGGCGGCGCTTCCGGAGCTCGTCGCCCGCGAAGGCGTGGGCGATCTGAACACCGCGGCCGACGTGGCTCTCCTGCCCGACGGACGGCGGGTCGTGCGACTTCGCGTGTCGATGACGACTCCGGCAACCGTCTCGTGGACGGTCGCACTTCTGCTTCCGGCTTACACCGACTTGTTGCGTCTGGCCGCCGACACCGGATGCCTGGTGTTCGCGTTCACGGTCGGCGGCGACGACGGCAGTGAGCGCGGCTGGCTCGGAGTCGACATCGACTCGGAGGCCTTGCGTTCAGTCGTCGACTTCGGTGCCTGATCGCGCGATGAGCGCGTAGCACGCCACGGCAGCGGCAGCTGCCACGTTGAGCGAGTCGACTCCGTCGCTCATGGGGATGCGCACCCGGTGGTCGACGGTGTTCATCAATCGTTCGCTCAAGCCGTCGCGTTCGGATCCCATCACGAGCGCGAGTCGTCCGCGAGCGTGGCGAGAGGCCACGTCGAGGTCGATGGAGTCGGGCGCGGGTGTGAGTCCGAACGAGGTGAAGCCAGTGGACTTCAGGGCGGTGAGAGCCTCGACCGGAGAGTCGACGCGCGCGGTCGGCAGTGACAACGCGGTTCCCATCGACACACGCAGTGCGCGACGTGACAAGGGGTCGGCCGAATTGCGGTCGAGGATCAGACCCTGCGCACCGAGAGCGACTGCACTGCGCACGATGGCACCCACATTGGTCGGGTTGTCGACGTCCTCGAGAACCAACACGTGTCGAGCACGACCGACGACGTCGTCGAGAGATCGAGTCGACGGTCGCTCGAACAGTGCGATCACGTCGAGCGCAACCCCGAGACCGGTGAGCATGCGCCGAGCTTCGCTGGTGGCGGCGAACACGGGAACCTCGTCGCCGACCAGATCGCATACACGCGCCGGTTCGTCGGCGTCGGTGAGCACGGCTTGAACCCGGCACCCGGCAGCGAGTGCTCGTTCGACCACCAGGTCACCTTCGGCGACGAACGACCCGGCGGCCACTCGCTCGAGTTCGTGGAACGGCATGTTCTTGGTGACGCGGGCTGGAATCCGTCGGGGCCGTAGTTCGCGTTCACGTAAACGGAACTGGTCGAGTCGGGGATCGTCGGGTGAATCGACGAGTAGGAAACGTTCGCTCATGCCGATGCGAGAGAAGGGTCAGTAGTACCAGGGGAAGGGCGACCAATCGGGGTCGCGCTTCTCCAGGAACGACATACGCCCTTCCTGGGCCTCGTCGGTCATGTACGCGAGGCGAGTGGCCTCACCCGCGAACACCTGCTGGCCCACCAGTCCGTCATCGATGAGGTTGAACGAGAACTTCAGCATGCGTTGAGCGGTGGGGCTCTTGCCGTTGATCTCGGCAGCCCACTGCAGAGCGGTGGCCTCGAGTTCGGCGTGAGGAACCACGGCGTTCACCATTCCCATGCGATGAGCATCGTCGGCCGAGTACTCGCGACCGAGGAAGAAGATCTCGCGCGCGAACTTCTGACCCACTTGGCGGGCGAGGTAGGCCGAACCGAATCCACCGTCGAAACTGGCGACGTCGGCGTCGGTCTGCTTGAAGCGCGCATGTTCACGGCTGGCGAGAGTGAGATCGGAGACGACGTGGAGGCTGTGTCCGCCGCCGGCCGCCCAGCCCGGCACCACGCAGATGACCACCTTGGGCATGAAGCGGATGAGCCGTTGCACTTCGAGGATGTGCAGACGCCCGCTCTTGCCAGCGTCGATGGTCTCGGCGGTTTCACCCTCGGCGTACTTGTAGCCGTCACGGCCGCGAATGCGTTGATCACCACCGCTACAGAACGCCCAACCACCATCGCGCGGTGATGGGCCATTCCCGGTGAGGAGCACGCAACCCACGTCGGTGCTCTGGCGAGCGTGCTCCAGTGCGGTGAACAATTCGTCGACCGTGTGCGGGCGGAACGCGTTGCGAACCTCGGGGCGGTTGAAGGCCACGCGGACGGTGCCGTGCGCCTTGGCCCGGTGGTAGGTGATGTCGGTGAACGAGAAGCCCGGGACCGTGGTCCATTGGGACGGGTCGAAGATGTCCGAAACCTGGGTCGCAGTCACAGCCCTATCGTGCCAGCGAGGGAACGAAAAACACCCGCCCGCGGACGGAAATCCGTCGCAGGCGGGTGTTTCGACGAAGTGGTCAGGCGCCGAACTTGGGTCGGGTGTCGGTCATCAAGAGGGCGCAACTCTGCACGCGGATCACGAACTGGTGAGTCTTCATCACGAAGTCGAAGAGTCCGCGCGGGTGCTTGCCGGTCACCAGGATGGCGAACCAGGCCAGCACGGTGCACACTGACGCTCCGATGAGCACGAAGATGCCGATGATGAGCGAAGGAATCAGCCAGAAGATGCGGAAGAAGTTGGTGAGGCGGTTGGCCTTCTCGCTGTATTCGAACGAGTAGGTGGTCGGCTCCTTGTTCGGTTCGGTTCCGATGTTCGGCCACTGATCGAACATGAGGCTGTAATAGCCCCAGACGCGCGACGCGTATCCGAGCCAGGCGTTCTGGAGGTTCCAGATTCCTTGGTTGCGCTTCCCGGTGAACAGGATGATCACCCACTGGAACAAAGTGAGGACCTGCACCAGGTACTGCCAGGCCTGAACCAGGATCATGTGAGGAATGGCGAGAAGGACGCGGAAGAGCGTGCTGACGCGACTGCGTTTCTCGTCGTACGCGATGGTGAAAAGTGCTTGTGACATGTGGTCCCCTTGCGGCGATTGGTTTACGTGACGCGCTCACCCTATGAAACATGACCAGGGGCCTTGGTGTATCCCGGGGTGACGACACCATCGCGCACCGAATCGGTACCTTGATCCGTGCTCATGATTCGACGACTGGTGACCGACCGACGCGTTCTCGTCGCTGGTGCGGCGTTGGTTCTCGTCGCCTGTTCGGCCGCTGAGGCCGAGACGTCCCCGTCATTGCCCGCTTCCACCTCAGCGATCGCCCCGTCCCCATCCGAGGCGGCAATGACGACGAGTACGTCGTCGACATCCACGACGTCGACATCCACGACCACCGTGCCGCTGACCACGACGACCACGACCACGTTGGCGGTTCCTCTGCTCGACCGAGCCATCGCGGCTGTGGGCTCGCGTGACGGCGAAGAGACCGCACGTGTGCAGCAGCGCTTGCTCGAAGCCGGATTCTGGCTCGTGGCCGTCGACGGCGATTACGGCCACACCACCAAGCAGGCCGTGATGGCGTTTCAGAAGTACTACGGATTGAAAGCCACCGGAAAGGTCGACGACAACACCGCTCTCGCGCTGACGCAGGTGTCCACGTGGCCACAGGCCCGTTCGACCGATCAAGGCACCATCGTGGAAGTCGACAAGGATCGCCAGGTCTTGATGATCGTCGTCAACGGCCGCGTGCTCTGGGTGCTCAACACGTCGACTGGAAGTGGCCAGTGGTACCTCGAGCAGAATCAGAAGGATCTCACCAAATGGGAGTTGGGGCGATCGATCACCGACTCGGGTCGCTTCAAGATCAATCGCGAACGGTCGAACGGCTGGTGGGCCGGTGACCTCGGCGAGATCTATCGCCCCAAGTACTTCAACGGCGGTATCGCGATCCACGGATCACGAAGCATTCCCAACTACCCGGCGTCGCACGGGTGTGTTCGTGTGAGCACGGCCGCCATGGACATGATCTGGGAGACGGGCATCCTTCCGAAGGGAACGCCGGTGTGGGTGTACGGCAACGACCTCGAGGCCGAGAACGAGAAGCCCGAGATGCCGACGACCACGACGTCGACGACGTCGACGACCGTGCCCGCACTCGAGTCGACGACCAGTGTCGTCGCTCCCTAGCCGAGGGCGTCAGTAGCGCTCGAGAATGGCGGCGTACGAATCGAGTGCCTTGAGCGCGGCCGCCTCGGATGTTGGGGGCAAGCCGAGCACACAGCGTCCGAAGCCCATCTCGGCGTAGCCGTCGATCGTCGCCGGGTCACCGGGGCAGCCGAACACGCCGAGATCGAGCTCGGAACGGGCGCGCCCAGCGGCGTCCCAGGCTTCGTGGAGCAGCGGCAACTTCTCGGCGATGTCGCGGCGACCGTGAATGGGCATCCAGCCGTCGCAGTACTCGGCCACGTGGCGGAAGGTCACCGGACCGCCCGCGCCGCCCATGAGGATCGGCGGATGCGGTTTGCTCGCGGGCTTGGGCCAACTCCAACTGGGTGAGAACGACACGTGCTGGCCGGAGAACTCGCCGGCCTCCTTGGTCCAGAGCTCCTTCATCGCCAGGATCGTCTCGCGAACTCGTCCACGTCGGGTCGCGGGGTCGACGCCGTGGTGTTCCATTTCGTCTTCGTTCCAGCCGACTCCGATACCGAAGGCGAAGCGACCATCCGAGAGGTAATCGACCGATGCGACCTGTTTGGCGAGTGTGATGGCGTGGTGCTGGGCCACCAGTGAAACGCCGGTGCCAAGAACGAGGTTCTTCGTGACTGCACCCGCAGCGGCCAGCGCGACGTACGGATCGAGGGTCCGCTTGTATTCCTCCGGCAATTCGCGCCCACCCGGCCAGGGGGTTCGGCGGCTGGTGGGGATGTGCGTGTGCTCGGTGACCCACAGCGATTCGAATCCGCGGTCCTCCAGCTCGCGGGCCAGACGATCGACTCGAATCGAGAGATCGGTCGGGAAGATCAGGGCTCCGATGCGCATGGCGACTCCCTCCGTGACGGGTTCGCTGACACGGTAGCCCGGGACGACGAATACGCTCGCAACGTCGGGACGATCCGGTACGACAGCGGCGAGGACGACCATGAGCGAGTACATCCGATACACACGCGACGGCCAGATCGGCACGATCACGATCGATCGGCCGGCCAAGAAGAACGCCATGACCTACGCGATGTTGGGTGACTTCATCGCGGCCGTCCACGAAGCCAGTCAGGACGAATCGACGGCGGTTCTGATCGTCACGGGAGTCCCCGGGGCTTTCTGTGCCGGCACCGACTTGGCCGATCTGTCGACGATTCCGGGCGAACAGCGCGGACTCCGCGGCTCGGCCGAAGAGACCGACAAGTGGTGGCCGCTGGTGCAGTGCTCGAAGCCCACCATTTGTGCGATCGACGGACCGGCCGTGGGCATGGGCGCCGAGTTCACGTCGCAGTGCGATCTGCGCATCGCCACCACCAACGCGCGATTCGCCTGGAACTTCGTGCACCGAGGCCTCGTTCCCGACACCGGCGCGGGCACCTGGCTCCTGCCGCGCATCATCGGTCTCCAGAACGCGTTGCGCTTGCTGTACACCGGTTCGATGATCGACGCGCCTGAGGCATTGCGACTCGGTTACGTGCTCGACGTCGTCGAGCCCGCTCAGTTGGCCGATCGAGTGCACGCATTGGCCGAGGCGGTGGCGGCCGGTTCGCCGCATTCGCATCGTCTCATCAAGTCGCTCGCGTACGAAGGTCTGACCGCATCGGTTCCCGAGCACATGGCCCGGCACACCGCTGCAATGGCGGCGAGTTTCCGCAGCGAGGACCATCGCGAGGGTGTCGCGGCCTTCCTCGAGCGTCGTCCGGCACGATTCACCGGACGTTGACCGCGAATTCATCCTGCTTTTGACGGGGTGATGCGAGTCTCCGCCCGCGGATGCGAGAAGATGTTGCCGTGCGCATCCTCCTGACCAACGACGACGGCATCGACTCGGTCGGCCTGCACATCCTCGCCCGGGCCATGAAGCCATTCGGCGAGGTGGTGATCGCGGCACCCGATCGTGAGTTCTCCGGAGCCGGCGCCGCTCTCGGTGCCCTACATCTCATCCAACCCGAAGTGCACAAAGCGCACGTCGACGGAATCGACGAGGCCTGGGCCATCACCGGTCCGCCGGCGCTGTGCGTGATGTTCGCGCGACTGGGTGCATTCGGTGCTCCCTTCGACCTCGTGGTGTCGGGCATCAATCCGGGTGTCAATGTGGGTCGCTCGGTGTATCACTCCGGAACTGTCGGGGCCGCGTTGTCGGGTCGCAACGGTCTCATCTCCGGAGTCGCCGTGAGTCAGGCCGTCACCGGCTTCGGTGTCGAAGGTCAGGGCTGGGACGAAATGCTCGTGGGCCAGAAGTGGGAATCGGCCGCCGAGGTCGCGGCCACGTTCGTCGAAGGGTTGGTGTCGGCGATGCCAGCGCAGCCCGTGGTCGTGAACATCAACGTCCCCAACAAGGACGTCGCCGAGATGAAGGGTTGGCGGGTGGCTCGTGTCGGACACGAACCACCGCGTCGCATGAGCACGGCCGTACTCGAGCCCAAAGAAGGTCATGCCGGCTCGTATTACGTGCGTATGCAGTGGGGTGATGCAGTGTCGCTGCCAGCTGACACCGACGGCGGTCTGGTCGAGGCCGACTACGTCTCGGTCAGCTACCTCTCGTCGTTGGCGCACGAACCGCGCCTCGACTTGGAGATGGCCGAGAAGCATCTCGGACGACTGTTCGAACGCTGACGGCCTCTCGGCTCCAGATCAGCTCAGATCACGACGACTTTGGTGCCCACTTGGGCGAAGTCCCACAAGAAGTCGGCGTCGGCATTGGCCTGGCGCTGACACCCTCCGCTCAACCGCTGACCCAACTCGGCCTCGGTCTGGTACGGCTGATTGTCGCTGCGACGAATCGGAATCGCGTGAAAGCCGATATTGCCGATGTCGGTCTTCAGCCACCGCACCATCTTGGGCAAGAACGCCTTGCCGTTCCATGCTGTCGACACATCGGATCGGCTGTAGACCACATGGGTTCCGGGTGTCTCGTTGTCGTACTTGCTGCCCGACACCAGCCACGAACGAATGATCACATCGTTCTCGTCGACCGCCCACACCCGCTGTCCCATGCGGTCGTACACGACACGTCGACCCGACCCGGAGTTGGCCGGAAGCGGGGGAGCGTCGGGTCCACTCGTCGACACCGTCGACATCGGGTACCCGTAGATGTCGACCGCACCGGGCGGTGGGGGCGGTGTGCGTACGATCATCGACTGCTCGTCGGGCCAGATCCCGAGAGACAGTGCGGTCTCACGTCCAACCTTGCCGTCGACGAACAGATCGCGTTCGGTCTGCAACTTCTCGACCGACGCGGCGGTGGCGTTGTCGTACACGCCCGAGATGTTCCCGGAATACAGGCCGGCCTCGCGGAGCGCTTCCTGCAGACACACGACATCGGGTCCGCTCGATCCGCCACCGAGTGAACGTTCCTTGATGGTGCACTCTTCGGTGGCGGCCGGGTCGGCGCCGACCACGTCCTCGGCGGCCGCCTCCGGGAGGTTCGGATCCGAACCGGGAACGGCCGAGGAATCCCCGGGTTGGCCGATGATCGGAAGTGTGTCGACCGGATCGGACGTGACCGTGTCGGCGCTGGCGGACGCGTCGACGGTCGTGGCCTCGGAACTGGCCGACGATCCGCCGGATCCCGACGACACCACACCGATGGCGAGACAGATCGCGGCGATCACGACGATGGAGACGATCACGGCGGATCGATGACGAGGGGCGAGCATCGTCTCGCCAGATTACCCACCGCACCCGGGGCGATTCAGGCAACCGATTCGGCTCGTCTGTGATGATCGTGACAACGTGAAGGAATGAACACGGTCGTTCTGGTGCACGGCAATCCAGAGACGTCGGCGATCTGGACGCCTCTGGTGTCTGCTCTCGATGCACTGGGTGTGGCCGATGTGATTCGCTTGACGCCCCCGGGTTTCGGAGCGACCTGCCCTGACGGCTGGAGTGCATCCCAGTCCGACTACCGAGCGTGGCTCGTGAGTGAAGTCGAGTCGATCGGGCGACCGGTTCACATCGTCGGACACGACTGGGGTGCCGGCCACGTGTACGGCGCGATTTCAGTGCGCCCCGATCTGTTCGTGTCCTGGGCCGCGGATTGTGGTGGTCTCGTTCATCCTGATTACCAATGGCACGATGCGGCCCAGGGTTGGCAGACCGCCGGTGTGGGCGAGGAGATGGTGGCTGGACTGGTGTCGTTGCCCGTCGACGACAAGAAGGCGGCGTTCGCGGCGCTTGGTATGACCGAATCGATTGCCGATGAAGTCGCACCGTGGGTCGACAACACGATGGGTCGCTGCATTCTCGCGCTCTATCGATCGGCCGCTCAACCGGCGATGCGCGAACTCGGAGCCCGACTCGCCGATCGCAAACCTGGACGCGGTGCGGTGATCGTGCCGACAGCCGATCCGTACCCGGGCACGCCGGACATGGCTCGCGACGTGGCTGCCCGTCTCGGCGCCATCACGATCGAGTTGGCCGACCGCGGCCACTGGTGGATGATCGAAGCACCCGAATCGGCTGCCGCCGCGCTGGCTGCGTTCTGGAAGGAGATCGAATCGTGACCGACCAATCCGGACGTTTCGTCGTGATCACCGGCGCCAACAGTGGCATCGGTCTGGAGGCCACACGGCAACTCGCCGAACGCGGAGCCGAAGTGCTCATGGCCTGTCGTAATGAGGCCAAGGCCACGGCCGCACAACAGCAACTTGGTTCGTCGCGCGTGTCGGTCGCGCGCCTCGACCTGGCCGACCAAGCGTCGATTGCCCGATTTGCCGACGAGTTGTCGGCGAGTGGCCGGCGCATCGACGTGCTCGTGAACAACGCCGGAGTCATGGGCCTCGACGAAACCCGAACCACCGACGGATTCGAAGGGCAGTTCGGTACCAATCATCTCGGTCACTTCGCGCTCACGGCCCGCTTGCTTCCACTCTTGGCCGACGCCGGACGCGTGATCACGGTGTCGTCGATCGCTCACCGTCAGGGTCGCGTCGATCTCGACGATCCGCACTTCGAACGACGGAAGTACAACCGCTGGGACGCCTATTCGCAGAGCAAACTGGCCAACCTGCTGTTCGCCCTCGAGCTCGACCGTCGCCTGAAGGCGGTGGGTCGTACGCAGATTTCGATCGGTGCTCACCCCGGAATCGCATCGACCGCGCTCGGCCGCGACGGCTCGTCGTTCATCAATTCGCTCACGCGCCGGATGGGATGGCTCACGTTCCGATCATCGGAGAGTGGTTCCGATCCGCTGGTTCGCGGCGCGGCCGATCGCGACCTACGGGGTGGCGAATACCTCGGACCCCGATTCATGGCTTTCGGCTCCACCGTCGTCGAGAAGCCATCGAGTCGAGCGCGCGACGCGCAACTCGCGCGCGACCTATGGTCGTTGAGCGAGCAGGCCACCGGCTTGTCGTTCGCTCTCTGAGGTATCGGTGACGACCTTCGCCGTTCTCTCGCATCGTGACGTGGCGGCCGAACTCGGCCACATCGGTACCTGGCTCGAGGCTCGCAACATGCGAGTGTCGCGTCTCTTTCGCGAGGACTCCCTCCAGCTTCCCGACGCTGATGCCCTCATCGTGCTCGGGTCTCCGACATCGGTGGCCGAGGGGCACTGCGGGACTGCGGCTCGCCAAGAAATCGACGTGGTCGCGTCGTGGATCGCCCACGATCGCCCGTTCCTCGGTGTTTGTTTCGGGGCCCAAGCGCTCGCGTGTGCGGCAGGCGGTTCGGTACGGCGCATGAGCGACACCTTCCGGGCCTACACCGAGGTGAAAACCGAACATCCGAACCTCGCCGGTCGCTGGGCGGTGTGGCACGAGGATGCGATCTCGGCGCCCGGAGAAGCGATCGCAGCGCTTCCGCACGCTGACGCCGCCTTCCGAGTCGGCCGGGCGTGGGGTGTTCAGCCACACGTCGAATTCACGAGTGGCATCGTCGAACGACTCGCGCAGGCGTTCGGAGTTGACGACAGTGCGTGGCGTGGTTTGTGGGAATCACTTCGTGACGACGAAGCCGGCCACGAGCGTCGCGCGCATCGTTTGCTCGATGAGATCTTCCCGGACTGAGTCGTCGACTGAAGCGAGTCAGCGGCCGATGTGCTCGCGCATGCGCTTCTGAATCAGATCGCGTCGCGCTTGGAGATCCTTGTACGTCAGTTGATCGACGTCGGCCTCGAGGCCCAGCTGTGCTTTCACTCCGGTCATGTCGAACTCGACGGCGGTCGGATCGATTCCGAGTTCGCGGCCCAAGCGTTCACCGTGGCGTTCAGCGAAGAGCATCGAGATGTTGGCGATCTCGGCCAGGATGTCGAGATCTGGCGCGAGCCGAGCGATCGCTCCGTCGACGAACACCATGTTCTTCACGTAGAGCATGAGTTCCTTGGGCAAGCGAGCGCCATAGCCGAGAAGGGCTTTCACGACGCGCTGAACCTCGGCGACCATCTGCTCGCCCGACAACGTGGTGGGATCGATCGGGGCCTGGTCGAGACGTAGGTCGCGAATGACTGCATCGAGATCGGTGTCGCGCGGCAGTGCGCCCAGATCCCGCAAGGCCGCGATCTGGCCCTTCACGTCGTTGGTGGTGGCCGACAGCATCAATCGCAGGAAAGCGAGTCGACGTTCCTGCGACAAACGAGCCACGATGCCGAAGTCGAGCAATGCGGTTCGGCCATCGGCGAGCACGAACAGGTTTCCGCCGTGAAGGTCACCGTGGAAGATGCCGTGGATCATGGCGCCTTCCATGAAGGCGATCATGCCGGTTCGAATCACCGACTCGGTGTCGATGCCCGCGTTCTTCATGCCGGCCACGTCGTCGAAGTTGAAACCCGAGACTCGCTCCATCACGAGCACCCGCGGGGTGACGAGTGAGGGATGCGGACGCGGAACCACGTAACCGTCCTGGCCGAGCTCCTTGAGCATCGTCGCGACATCGAGCATGTTGGCGGCCTCGAGGCGGAAGTCGAGCTCCTCGACGATCGTTTCGGCGAACAGTTCGACCAGGGCCGGGGGATTGGCCAGAGCAGCGATCGGGATGCGGCCGATCAGATGCGGTGCGATCCACGACATGACGCGGAGGTCCTTGCGAACGAGTTCGGCCACCCGCGGTCGCTGCACCTTCACGACCACGTCTTCGCCCGTGCGCAGACGAGCCGCATGAACTTGAGCGATCGAGGCGGCGGCCAGAGCGCGTGTGTCGAACCACTCGAACACGTCTTCGAGTCGGGCGCCGAGGTCTTGTTCGACCGTGAGGCGAACCGTGTCGAAAGGCTCGGCTGGAACCTGATCGCGGCACATCTTGAACTGTGTGACGAGTTCGGCGGGGAAGAGACCTTCGCCCGAGGAGATGATCTGGCCGAGTTTGATGTACGTCGGACCGAGGGTCTCCACCGCTCGTCGCAGTCGCAGCGAGAGATCTCCGCGACTCTCGGACGGATCGGCGTATCGATTGCGCTTCTTGCGCAGGTACCACGGGCCGAGGGCTCCACCGAGATGACGAGCAACGGTCACGACTCGCGATCCGGGAGGCACCTTGGAGGGAGTGGTCAGACGCGGAACTTCGGCGCGGGCGCGGGCCCTCAGTTCGGGAGCCAGCGGTAACCACGTCACGGTGTCGCGGTCGATCGTCCAGGGGGCCGATTCGGTGAAGGCAGCCCAGTCGCGATCGTTCGTCGTCACGAGGTGAGTCTGCCCGTGACCGTCTTCGATGTCGCTTCGGAGTCGGCCGAGGTGGGGTGACTATTGTCCCTCGCAGCACACGATCACCGCACATGGGGGATGACATGACCGATTCTCGGATCAGCGACCGTTGGATCACCGACTGGCAGACGAGCGATCGGTTCCCGGTGTACACGCGGGCCAACGCCGGTGAGGTGCTGCCCGACCCGTGCAGTCCGCTCGGATGGACGGTGTGTTGGGAACCGGGTGTCGTTCTCGGTTGGCGCGACTCGCAAGTCGGTGCCGGCACCTGTGACGAACACGAGGTCGACCTGGTGCACCCCGAAGTTGTCGGTTCGTTCGGCGGGTACCTCTACATCAACGGTTCGATGGCCCGACTCTTCGGAGTGCGTGGTCCGGGTCTGTCACCCGAGATGATCGATGCGGTGTATTTCGGGGCGCATCCCGACGTCCCGCCGTACGTGGCCGAACCGTGGCACGACAGTCCGTCCAACACCGCCAAACTCGGTGAGTGGATGGTTGGTGTGATGACCGCCGACTCGCTACCTCACCTCATGGCCGACCAGGCCGAGTCGAAGGCGGCGCGGGCTTCGCGCCCCGACCTGTCGTCACTCGACGAACGGGCTCTGATCGCTCGAATGCGCTCGTTCATCCCGGCCATGAGGCGCATGTTCAAACACCACCTCGACACCACGGCCGGGACATCCATTGGTCCGGGCGCACTCGGTCAGATCGCGGCCGCCTTGGGCGATCCGAGTCTCGCGCTCACGCTCATCACGTCGATCGGTGACGTCGACTCGGCCGCGCCGAGCAACGCGATGTGGAAGTTGTCGCGGCTGCCGGCCGATTCGGCCGAGTACAAGGCGGGTTTCGCCGCGTTCATCGACGAGTTCGGTAGTCGTGGACCCAACGAGTGGGACATCCGGTCCGATGTGTGGGAGACCAAGCCGTCTCTCGCGACGTCGTTGATCGATGCGATGCGAGCCGCTCCCGACTCGGAGAGCCCCGAGATTCGCAACGAGCGAAACGCGGCCACTCGGCGAGCCGCCGAAGCGAAGGTGCGCGAAGCGCTGGCCGATCAACCCGAAGTACTCGGCCAGTTCGAGATGGCTTTGCGCTCTGCTCACGTGTTCCTCGCCGGGCGTGAGCGGGCCAAGACCAACATCATCAAGGTGCTGCACGAGGTACGGATGGCGGCGTTCGCCATGGCGGCGCGGACCGGTTACACCACCTCGCAGATCTGCATGCTTCTGAACGACGAACTCGATGCGTTCGCCAACGATCCCGACGAATTCCGTGCTCGTCTGGCCCAGCGTGAGCGTCAGTACCTCGAGCTGTTCCAGCTCGAACCGCCGTTCATCGTTCATCGGTCGGTGCCACCGTTGTCGGAGTGGTCACGCAAGGGTGAGTCGCGGGCTGCTGTCGTGAAGGCGGGCGAAGTTCTCACCGGTATGTCGGGCGCGCCCGGCACGTACACCGGCAAGGCTCGCGTGATCCTCGATCCGGCCGATCCACTCGCACTCGAACCGGGTGAAGTGCTCATCGCGCCCCTCACCGATCCGGCTTGGACGCCGCTCTTCGTGCCGGCCGGTGCCGTCGTGGTGAACGTCGGTGCTCTCGTGAGTCACGCGATCATCGTGAGTCGTGAACTCGGAATTCCGTGCGTCGTGAGCGTCACCGATGCGACTGAGCGGATTCCCGACGGTGCGACCATCACGGTCGACGGAACCACGGGAACCGTCACGGTGGTGTCATTGCCCTGACGCGGCGGGCGGTCTCGTCGATCAGGCGCCAGCGTGCGCGTGATCGCAGAGTTGCTCTTCGCCGGCGCGCACCTGTCCGGCGCCTACGCCTTCGAGCGCGGCGAAGGGCCCGCACTTGTGCGGAACGATCCACACGTGGATCATCGGGTTCTCGCGCAGCTTGACGCCGAATTGGCACGCGCCGTTCGGCGACGTCACTCCCACCACGCGGGTGGACCCGAAGACGGCCGGGTCACGGCTGAAACAGAGGTTGTTGTGGATGTGCCACTGGGTGAGTGGTCCGCCCACGTTCGGAACGTTGTCGAGGGTGTACTCGTCGCCCATCATGTACATGGCCGATACGAGTTTCTTCTGACGAGTGGCCGGATCGATCTGATACACGAGGCTCTCGGGGAATTCCGGATTCAGTTCGTGCTCGTCGTTGATGTACTTCCAGTTGATGTAGTGCTCGTAGCCCGTGGCGCCGTCGCCGATCGTCGTGAAGCCGGCTGCCTCGGCGGTGGTCGTGTCGGCGAACTTCGGAAGAACCATCCGCGTGGAATAGAGCAGATCTTCCGC
>CAZELU010000002.1:46365-57282 GCA_964513215.1 uncultured Bifidobacterium sp. | reverse complement strand
TCGTGTCGGCGAACTTCGGAAGAACCATCCGCGTGGAATAGAGCAGATCTTCCGCGCGACGACGCTCGTCGGGAAGCACGCCCGGCATGCCTGACAGGTCGATACGTGCGGCTCCGGTGTCGGCTTCTGATGCGGCAACCGACAGAGAACCACTTTCGGCGCCGTGATCGTGAGCACACATGTCGACACGTTCTTCTTCGGAGACCGCCGCTCGACCGGCGCCTTCACCTTCGAGTGCGGCGAACGGACCGCATGGATGAGGGGCGATCCAGACGTGCACCATCGCGATTCCGATGCCGCCGAGAGTCGAACCAGGTGGGCAGTTGCCCTGCGCATCGAGCACTCCGGCCACGACCGAACGTCCAGCGGCGTTCGTACGGAAGCACAAGTTGTCGTGCACGTGCCACTGCATCAGAGGCCCGGCGAAGTCGGTGAGCTTCGGATCGTCGATCGCCATCCCGATGTCGGCCATGAACATTGCCGACACGAGAGTCTTGTTCGATCCCTCGACCTCGTACACGAGTGACTCGGGTGCGGTGGGGTCGAGGAACTTACCGTCGACGATCAAGCGACGATTCACGAGGTGCTCGTGCCCGGTGGACTCGTCACCGATCGAGACCCAACCCTGGGCCACCGCTTCGTCGTAGTCGGACCAACGGGGAAGCTCACGTTGTGTCGCGAGAATGAGTTCGCGCGCCCGCGCCTCCTGCTCGGCTGACACACCCTCGACCCCGCTGATGTCGATGCCGACGCTCGGGTCGTAGGGTCGTGGCCAGTTGGTGGCGTGGTCGTGCGCAACGGCGTCGCTGGCGGACTCGCCGGTCGCCAGAGCCACACCCGATGACGAGTGGTCGTGGCCGTCTCCCGTCGCGGTCGAGTCCGAATGGTGATCGACACCTGAGGCATGCTCGCCTCCGTGGTCGTGCACATGAGTGGCGCCGTTCCACATACCGATCACGACGGTGAAACCGACGGCGGCGAGCGGAAGAGCAGCGTTGAGCGATCGCAGGTTCGCGAGCGGCGTCGAACCGGCGACGAGAAGGCCGAGCGCGAGGGCCGCCGACAGAGCACCCAGACCGGCACAGAGCGTGTCGGCGATCTGTGGTCCTTCACGCACTTCGAGACCGTCGATCCACGAGATGCCGACGAGACGAGTGAGGAGCCAGCCGCCCACTGCGAGGGTGTTGACGATCAGGCCGGCGGCCAGGAAGGTCGCCCGGGGGCGAAGAACCAGTGCCACACCCACGCCGAGCTGCAGAAGAGCCATGACGACGAAGATGCGCGCGAGTTGCGGGGTCTCGGCGTGGAGGCCGACCGCACTGGCGTGCAGCGCGCCGGCTCCGAGTGCTGCGAAACCCGCCAACAGATGTCCGGATGGCTTGTGCACGAAAGTGAAACTACCCGAGTGGTGACTCTCGGTTCGGCTCAGACCGCACCCAACGCGCGCAGGCACGGCTCGGCGAGTTCGGTGCGACACACGAGGAAGTCGGGGAGCCAGAGATCGGGTGCGTTGTACACGAGCGGGGAACCATCGATGCGACTCACGTGTAGTCCGGCTGCGGCCGCCACTCCGGCGGGAGCCGCGGTGTCCCATTGATACATGCCGCCGTCGTGCACGTAGATGTCGGCTTCACCCATCACCACCGCCATCGTCTTGGCGCCAGCCGAACCGAGTCGACCGACGAGACAGTCGAGACCGTGAGCAATGGCCACGGCTGAGTAGGTGTTGCGATTACGCGAGGTGACCAGAACGGGCTTGTCGTTCTTCTGAGGTGGCACCGTTTCGGCCGGACCCATGGTGAAGGTGCGACCGATCGCGGGCATGGCCACGGCGGCGGCAGTGATGTGCCCGCGTTCCCACAAGGCGACGTGAACGGCCCAGTCCCAACGCGGCGGATCGGCGAACTCGCTCGTGCCGTCGATCGGATCGATGATCCACACCCGTTCGGCCGAGAGGCGGCGACGATTGTCGGCTGCTTCCTCGGACAAGATCACGTCGTCGGGGCGCGCGGACTGAAGTGCGGCCACCAGGAATCGATGGCCCGCGACATCGCCCTCGTCCTTCATCTCCCAGTACGTCGTGCCGACGTCGTCGAGTTCGCGCCGCAAGTCGTTGAGCATGACTCCGGCTTCGGTCGCCACCCGCGTTGCGAGGTCCTGATCGGACTCGGCAACGGTCACGGTCAGAGGCCTCGGCCGAGACGAATGGAAGTCTTCACCAGTTCGCGAACGTCGTTCTCGTCGGCGCCGGCGGCCACCAGACGTCGAACCTGCTCCTCGATGCGCTCGGCCTCCACTTCGGAGAATGCCGGAATCCGCTTCGAGGAAACGACCGCCGAACTCACGATCAAGACGATGGCGGTCACGGCACTCACCACACCGATCGTCACGACCCAACCTTCGTTGTTGCCGGCGATCGACGAGACGATCAGACCTGCGATCGACGCCACGAACATGACGCCGGTGACGATGCGGATGCGGGAGAAGAGCGTCGACTGCATCAGCGGGCGAGCGGCTTGTACTTGATGCGGTGCGGCTGATCGGCCGCCGAGCCCAACTCTTTCTTGCGCCAGGTCTCGTATTCGCTGAAGTTGCCTTCGAACCAACGCACTTGACTGTCACCTTCGAAGGCGAGCACATGAGTTGCGATGCGGTCGAGGAACCAGCGGTCGTGGCTGATCACGACGGCACAGCCTGGGAAGGCCTCGAGCGAGTCCTCGAGTGCGCGCAGAGTGTCGACGTCGAGGTCGTTGGTGGGTTCGTCGAGTAGGAGAACATTGCCACCGGTGCGGAGAAGCTTGGCCAGATGAACGCGGTTGCGTTCACCACCCGAGAGGTCGCCTACCTTCTTCTGCTGGTCGCTGCCCTTGAAGTTGAACGACGCGACGTAGGCGCGGCCGTTGATCTCGCGATTGCCCACCTTGAGGTGATCGATCCCGTCGGTGATCTCCTCGTAGACGGTCTTGTCGGCGTCGAGTGAGTCGCGACTCTGATCGACGTATGCGAGTTGGACGGTGTCGCCGACCACGATCGACCCGGCATCGGGCTGCTCCTGGCCGGTGAGCATGCGGAAGAGCGTGGTCTTGCCGGCGCCGTTGGGGCCGATGATTCCGACGATGCCGGCCCGCGGGAGCGAGAACGTGAGATCTTCGATCAGCAGGCGATCGCCGAATCCCTTGCGGAGACCGTTCACCTCGATGACGCTGTCGCCGAGTCGCGCTCCGGCCGGAATCATGATCTCGAGTTTCGACGGGCCGCGATCGGCGGCTTCGGCCTCGGCGTGCAGCTTCTCGTACGCGGACAGCCGGGCCTTGCCTTTGGCCTGGCGAGCCTTGGGCGACATACGCACCCATTCGAGTTCGCGCTCGAGGGTGCGACGACGGTTCTCGTTGCTCTTCTCCTCGCGTTCGAGGCGATCGCGCTTCTGATCGAGCCAGCTCGTGTAGTTGCCTTCGAACGGGAAACCACGGCCTCGATCGAGCTCGAGGATCCACTTGGCGACGTTGTCGAGGAAGTAGCGGTCGTGGGTGATGGCGACGACCGTGCCGTGGTACTCCTGCAAGAACCGCTCGAGCCAGTCGACGCTCTCGGCATCGAGGTGGTTGGTTGGTTCGTCGAGCAACAGCAGGTCGGGTCGACTGAGAAGGAGACGACACAGGGCGACACGACGTCGTTCGCCACCCGACAACTTGCTGACATCGGAGTCGTTGGGCGGACAGCGCAGCGCGTCCATCGCGATCTCGACGTTGCGCTCGAGGCTCCAGGCGTCGGTGGCCGCGATCTTGTCCTCGAGTTCGGCCTGCAGAGCACCGACCTTCTCGAAGTCGGCGTCGGGGTCGCCCCACATGGCCATGACTTCGTTGTAACGATCGAGGATCGCCTTCACCGGGGCGACACCGTCCATCACGTTGCCGAGGACGTCCTTCGACGCATCGAGCTGAGGTTCCTGGGCGAGGTAGCCGACGGAGAATCCGGGCGTGAGGCGCGCTTCACCCGAGAACCCGTCGTCGAGACCAGCCATGATGCGCAGCAGGCTCGACTTGCCGGCGCCGTTCGAGCCGATGACGCCAATTTTGGCGCCGGGGTAGAACGACAACGAGATGTTCTCCAGCACCGTGCGGTCGGGCGGGTAGTGGCGGGCCAGCTTGTAGCAGGTGTAAATGAACTCGTGGGCCATGAGAGGTCGACGTTCTCCAGATGATCGGGCTCTTGCAGGTTAGTGGCGAGGGGGCGCCGCGGGTCCGGGCACAATCGCTGACTGCGCAGTCGGTGCTTGGTACCTTGACCAGGTGTGCGTCCGGATGCGGACGCCCCCCGAAGGAGGAAACTCATGGAACTCTTCAATCAAGAGGGTCTGTCGTTCGCGTTGCGCTGGCTCCACGTGCTGGCTGGCATCGCCTGGATCGGCTTGCTCTACTACTTCAATCTCGTCCAGGTCCCGGCTTTCGCCGCGTATGGCGACGAGGGCAAGGCCCGCAACATTTCGATCGACAAGTTGGCCCGTCGCGCCCTGTGGTGGTTCCGCTGGGCGGCCGTCGTGACTCTCGTGCTCGGACTGCTCATCATCGGCGTGACCGAGAACTACATGCAGAACTTCATGTCGGAGGATTCGGCCTTCGGTCTGCCGCACAACTCGGCCATTTTCGTCGGAATGCTCATGGGCATCTTGATGGCCGCCAACGTGTGGATGGTCATCTGGAAGAACCAGAAGGTCGTTCTGGCCAATGCCGCCAACGTGCTCGGTGGCGGCGAAGCCGACCCGAATGCGGCCGGCGCCGGTCGCCGCGCGCTGTTGGCCAGCCGTCAGAACCTCATCTTCTCGATCTCGATGCTCTTCTACATGGTCGGTGCGTCGCACTTCTTCGGCCCGCTCTACGACGGCAACTCGGCTGGCAAGGCCTGGACGTTCGTGATCATCGCCGTGGTGATCGGCGCGATCCTCGAGCTCAACTGCTTGGGCAAGCTCGGTGGCACCGCCAACACCAACAAGTTGCTGTGGCCCTACGAGAGCCACAAGAACGCGATCATCTCGGCTGTCGCGCTGTGGGTCGTGCTCTACATCCTCGGTGAGATCTTCCTGAAGGCCTGATCAGCCCAACGGATCACAAAACTGAACTGGCCGCCCTTCGGGGCGGCCAGTTTCGTTATCCGGACGAGTTCGCGTTCAGGACACGGTGAGTGTGGAGTCCATCGAGCCGTGGCCGGGCACGGTGCAGTAGATGCGGTACTCGCCCGGCTGGAGGGTGATGGTGCCCTGATCGGTGTCACCACGCTTGTTCACCTCGAGTTCGAGGTCGCCCACCACCTTGTCGTCCTGGAGCACCACGAGGACATGCTTCACGTTGTCGTCGTTGGCGAGGAACACGTCGATCTCGCCGGCCGGTGCCGTGTACGACGACGCGTCCCAGCGGATGGTGGGAACGGCCTTCACGACCAGGTCGACACCGGCGGGAAGGGTGGTTTCGGGGGCCGATTCGCCTCCTCCGCAGGCGGCGAGAACGGCGAACGAGACGAGAGCCAGGGAAGTGCGGCGCATGTCCGAAAATCTACAAGCGCTTCTCTCACCGCAGGTCAGCAGGGGTACAGTTTCCGATGTGACCGACACCGTTGCCAGCGCTGCCAACGGCTCGGCCGACTTCGGAGCCAATAGCTGGCTCGTCGAGGAGATGTTCGAGCAGTACAGGCTCGACCCTGCCTCGGTCGGCGAGTCCTGGCGAGAGTTCTTTTCCGATTACAAGTCTCGCGCCGAAGTCGCTGCTGCACCAGCGCGACCGGCCGCGGCCCCGGCGCCCGCCGCTCCGGTGTCGACCGCACCCGCGAGTAACGGCACGTCGTCAAACGGCGCAGTCAGCAATGGTGCGACAGCCGCACCGGCACTCGCACCCACCGATGCTCTCGGCGAACCCATCAAGGGAGCCGGTGTCGCCATCGTCACCAACATGGAACGCAGCCTGACGGTCCCCACCGCCACCAGCTTCCGCAACGTTCCGGCCAAGTTGCTCGAGGTCAACCGCAAGGTCATCAACGGGTACCGCACGCGTTCGGGTCAGAACAAGGTCTCGTTCACCCACGTCATCGGATACGCCATCGTTCGCGCCATCGCCGACGCCGTACCGGTCATGAACTCGTCGTTCGTCGAGGGGCCCGACGGTAAGCCGCGAGTGGTGCGCCACGCACACGTGAACGTGGGTCTCGCGGTCGACGTGGCCAAGTCCGACGGAAGTCGCTCGCTCGTCGTGCCAGTTCTGCGTGACGCCGACACCTTCAACTTCGCCGAGTTCGTGGTGGCCTACGACGAGCTCGTTCGCAAGGTCAAGCAGAACAAGTTGCAGGTGGCCGATTTCCAGGGTGCCACCGTCAGCATCACCAACCCGGGCACCATCGGAACGGTTCAGAGCGTTCCGCGTTTGATGCCCGGCCAAGGTGTCATCGTCGGAGTCGGCAGCATCGACTATCCGGCCGAATTCCAGGGCGCCGACGAGCGCGCCCTCGGAACCCTCGGTGTGTCGAAGGTCGTCACGGTCACGAGTACGTACGACCATCGCATCATCCAGGGCGCCGAGAGCGGCCTGTTCCTCAAGCGGGTGCACGAGTTGTTGCTCGGTGAGCACGGTTTCTACGAGGACGTCTTCAAGAGCCTCGGCGTTCCGTACGAGGCGGTCAAGTGGCGTTCCGACGTCAATCCGCTCGACAGCGACGAAGCGCGTCTGCAGAAGCAGATGCAGATCGCCACCTTGATCCGCGTTCATCGCGTTCGTGGACACCTCATCGCCGACATCGACCCGTTGCGCTGGAAAGAGCCGAAGATGCCGGTCGAACTCGACCCGGCCACCTACGGCTTCACCATCTGGGATCTCGACCGTGAATTCCTGACCGGCGCCGTGTCGGGCACGGGCAGTGTGGCCGGTCGCGATCGCATGTCGTTGGGCGACCTCCTCGGAGTTCTTCGTGACGCGTACTGCCGCACCATCGGTGTGGAGTACATGCACATCCAGGACACCGATGAGCAGCGCTGGATCCAGTCGCACTTCGAGGGTGTCGACTTCCAGTTGTCCAAGGAAGAGAAGCGCCGTCTCGTCGAACGTCTCAATGCGGCCGAAGCTTTCGAGAAGTTCCTCGCCACCAAGTACGTCGGCACCAAGCGTTTTGGCCTCGAAGGTGCCGAGAGTGCGGTTCCGATTCTCGACGAGATCCTCTCGTTGGCCGCCAATTCCGGCCAGGTGTCGTCGGTGATCGGCATGGCCCACCGCGGTCGCCTCAACGTTCTCGCCAACGTGATGGGCAAGAGCCTCGAGTCACTGTTCAAGGAATTCGAAGGCCACGTCGATCCCGACACCGTGCAAGGTTCGGGCGACGTCAAGTACCACCTGGGTGCGTCGGGTACCCACACCAGTCCGAGTGGCAACTCGATCAAGATCGAGTTGGCCTCCAACCCGAGCCACCTCGAGACGGTCGACCCCATCGTCCTCGGCATGATCCGCGCGCAACAAGATCAGATCGATCCGCCCGGCTCGTTCCCGGCCCTGCCGATTCTCATTCACGGTGACGCGGCCTTCGCCGGTCAGGGTGTGGTGCCCGAGTGTCTCGCCATGAGCGACATCATGGGCTACCGCGTCGGCGGAACCATTCACCTGATCATCAACAATCAGATCGGTTTCACCACGTCGCCGCAGTTCGCACGTTCGTCGCTCTACTGCTCGGACGTGGCCAAGACCATCCAGGCACCCATCTTCCACGTGAACGGCGACGACCCAGAAGCGTGTCTGCGCGTCGCACGTCTCGCGTTCGAGTACCGCCAGCGGTTCCACAAGGACGTCGTCATCGACATGGTGTGCTACCGCCGCCACGGTCACAACGAAGGCGACGATCCGAGTTACACGCAGCCGCTCATGTACAAGGCCATCGCCGAGAAGCGCAGTGTGCGCAAGTTGTATGTCGAGGCTCTGGTGGGCCGCGGCGACATCACGCTCGAAGAGGCCGAGAACGCGCTCGACGACTTCCAGTCGAAGTTGCAGAAGGCTCTCGACGACACTCGAGCCCACGCTCCGGCTCCCACCAAGGTGGCCAAGCCGCCGCGCCCCGTCGGTGTTCTCCCTCACGTCGAAACCGGGGTTGCTCGGCCGATCATCGACAAGGTGTTCGCGCAACTCACCAACTATCCGGCTGGTTTCACGGTTCATCCCAAACTCGGACGCCAGTTCGAACAGCGCACCAAACTGTTCGAGAGCGGCGAGGTCGAGTGGGCCACTGCCGAGGCACTGGCCTTTGGCTCCCTGGTCCTCGAAGGAGTCCCGGTTCGCCTCGCTGGCGAGGATTCGCGGCGTGGAACGTTCAGTCATCGTCACGCTGCGCTCATCGATTACGAGACCGAGCGAGTCTGGATTCCCTTGGCCGAGTTGCCCGGGGCCGAGAAGTTCTGGGTGTACGACTCGCTACTGAGCGAGTACGCGGCACTCGGTTTCGAATACGGATACGCCCACGCCAACTCCGAAGCATTGGTTCTGTGGGAAGCGCAGTTCGGCGACTTCGTGAACGGCGCCCAGATCATCATCGACCAGTACTTGGTTGCCGCCGAAGACAAGTGGGGTCAGCACAACGGTCTCGTCATGCTGTTGCCGCACGGCTACGAAGGACAGGGCCCCGAACACTCGTCGGCCCGTATCGAGCGATTCCTCACGCTGTGCGCCGAAGACAACATCCAGGTGGTCAACGCCACCACGGCATCGCAGTACTTCCACGTGTTGCGTCGCCAGATGCATCGTGAAGTGCGCAAGCCGCTCGTGATCTTCACGCCCAAGCAGCCGTTGCGCATGAAGGAAAGTCGCTCGCCGCTGTCCGAGCTCGAGCAGGGCTCGTTCCAGGAAGTGCTCGATGACCCGAATGTCAGCGATCCGTCAGCGGTGCGTCGTCTCGTGTTCTGCTCGGGCAAGGTCGCGTGGGACGCGATGGCCGAGCGCGACAAGCGGCAGGCTCCGGTCGCCGTGATCCGTGTCGAACAGCTCTATCCGTTCCCGATCGAGCAGATGTTCAACCTGCTGTCGCGCTACCCGAACGCGCGCGAAGTGGTCTGGCTGCAAGAAGAGCCGAGCAACATGGGTCCGTGGCACTTCGTCGAGCACCGCACGTGGCGCGTGAAGGAGCAGGGTTACGACCTGCGTCATGTGGCTCGCGTGGCCAGCGGTAGCCCGGCCACCGGTTCGAAGACGGTCCACGATCAAGAGCTGGCCGACCTGATGGACGAGACCTTCGCCGGTCTCTGACCGGTCGTCTCGACTCTCAGCCGAGCGGTAGATCGAGAATCGACGAAAGATCGTCGAGGGCTTGTCGCGCCGACACGACTTTGATCGTGCGCATTCCCATGGCGGCGGCTGGCTTCAGGTTGATGCCCAGGTCGTCGAGGAAGACGCACTCGTTCGGTCTCACAGCGACGGATTCGCAGGCGATTTCGTAGAAGCGGGTTTCGGGCTTACGTACTCCGACCTTCGAGCTCTCGATCACCGCGTGGAACCGGGCCATCACGGCATTGATCTCGCTCTGACGCGGATCGACTGCTGACTCGGTTCGTCCGTCGCCACCTGACATGTTGTTGGTGAGGCAGGCCATGAGGTACCCGGCGGCGCGCACCTGATCGAGGGCGCGCACCATCTCGGGGCGAATGTCGCCTCGCAGGAGAGCCAGAACCTCGGCCCCGCGGATCGCGTGACCGGCCAGGCGGGCGTCGTGGGCGAAGGCCTCGTCGAATCCGGCGGCATCGATGTCGGACCGTTCGAATCGGGCCCAGGCGTTGTTGTCGGGATTGGTGGCGTTGATCGTCCGGATGGTGTCGAGGGGGAGGCCCCGTTCGCGCTCGAATCGGTTGAAGGCCTCGAAGGGGCTGGTGAGGACCACCCCCCCGAAGTCCCAGAAGACGGCTCTGACCTGGGCTTCAGGCTGCGCGGAAAGGGTCACGGCTCGATCGTAGAGGGAACCGGCGGCCAGCACCCCCTGGATGGTTGACTAGAGAGTCCATGGCTCGCCACGTGATCGTCGACGGTTCGAACATCGCCACCGAAGGCCGGTCGAAGCCGAGCCTCAAGCAGCTCAGCGATGCCGTGACGGCGTTCATGGCCGAGAACCCCAAGGACCTGATCACGGTCATCGTCGACGCCACGTTCGGACACCGGATCGACAAGAAGGAAGTGGCCGAATTCGACGAGGCGGTCAACAACAACGAATTGGTCGCGCCGCCGGCCGGCACGGTGGGTCGCGGTGACGCTTTCGTCCTGAGCATCGCGCAGAAGGTCAAGGGCTCGATTCTCTCCAACGACAGCTATCAAGAGTTCCACGCCGACTACCCGTGGCTCTTCGAGGACGGGCGCCTGATCGGAGGCAAGCCGGTTCCGCACGTCGGTTGGGTATTCGTCAATCGCACACCCGTACGCGGCGAGAAGAGTCGGCGTGCCACCAGCGCGGCCAAGGGTGACGCGAAGAAGAAGTCGGCCAAGCCGTCAGCGGCCGCCATGAAGCCCATGCCGGTTCCGAAGGCACCTCCGCCTGGGGCCGTCATGCCCAAGAAGAAGGAGCCGGCTCCGGTCGCGAAGAAGCCGAAGGCACAGGATGCGGGTTCAGGCCGCACTGTCAACGAGATCTTGCCCTTCCTGCAGTTCGTCGAGAACCACCCGGTGGGAGCGGTCGTGACGGGCAAGGTCGAGAGTTATTCGTCGCACGGCGCGTACGTCGATCTCGGATCGGTTCGGGGTTACGTTCCGCTGCGACTCATGGGCGACCCGCCGCCGCGCTCGGCCCGTGAGGTGATGGGGCTGGGTCAGGACGTGACGCTCGAAGTGGTGTCGGTCGTGGCGTCGCGTCGCAGCATCGACTTGAAGCCGAGCACAGGGAAGGCACCGGCTGCGAAGAAGACGGCGAAGAAGACAGCCG
>CAZELU010000002.1:3864-46265 GCA_964513215.1 uncultured Bifidobacterium sp. | reverse complement strand
AAGCCGAGCACAGGGAAGGCACCGGCTGCGAAGAAGACGGCGAAGAAGACAGCCGAGAAGAAAACGGCCGAGAAGAAGACAGCCGCCAAGAAGCCGGCGGTGAAAAAGGTCGTCGCGCCCAAGAAGGCTGCGGTGCAGAAGACAGCCGCACCGAAGAAAGTTGCGGTCAAGAAGGTCGCTGCACCCAAGAAGACGGCTGCCCCGAAGAAGGCGCCCAAGGCAGTAATCGTCAAGAAGACGGCCGCCAAGAAAGTTGCGGTCAAGAAGTCAGCCGCCAAGGCCACCGGCACCAAGAAGTAGTCGTGCGTATCGCGACCTGGAACGTGAACTCGCTACGAGCGAGGCTTCCCCGTGTTCAGGAGTGGATGGCCGATGTTCGTCCTGACGTGCTCTGCATGCAGGAGACCAAACTCGCCGAAGACGCGTTCCCGCACATGGCATTCGCCGAACTCGGCTACGAGACCGTCCATCACGGTCAGGGCCAGTGGAACGGAGTCGCCATCGCCTCACGAGTGGGACTGACCGACGAGGTTCGCGGCTTCGCCGATGGTGGGGAGGCCGATCCGGAAGCTCGCCTCGTGACCGCGACGTGTGGCGGTGTTCGTGTGAGTTCGGTGTACGTGCCGAACGGTCGCGCGCTCGACAACGATCACTACACCTACAAGTTGGCGTGGATGAAGCGTCTACTCGCTCACCTCGAGCGCAACGAGAGACCCACTGATCCGGTCGTCGTGGCGGGCGACTTCAACATCGCCCCCGACGATCGTGATGTGTACGACCCGAAGAAGTTCGTGGGCGCCACTCACGTGAGCCAGGCCGAACGCGACGCGTTGGCGGCTCTCGAGAACTGGGGTCTCGTCGATGTGTTCCGCCGCCTTCACGATCAAGATCGACTCTTCTCGTGGTGGGACTACCGATCGGGTGACTTCCACCAGGGTCGTGGAATGCGAATCGACCTCGTGATGGTGTCGGCCCCGGTGGCCGAGCGCACCCGCTGGACCATCGTCGATCGCAACGCGCGAAAGGGTCAGCAGCCGAGCGATCACGCACCGGTTCTGGTGGACCTCGATGACTGATCGCGACAAGTCGAACGACGACGACGTTTCGGCGGCCCGGATCCTGGGTCTGCCCGCCAACCGCGACGACTTGTACCCGTTGGAGCATCCGCGAGTCCGCTTGGCCAACTCGGTTCGGGCCGTGCTGCAGAACATCGCCACGTCCACCGCCGACGACGACGCGGTGTCGTCGATCGCTGAACTCGTCGAAGAGGCGGCCCGTCGACTCGTCGATGGTCCCCACGGTCGTACGTACCACGGTTCAGCCGAAGGTTCGCTGGGCGGTGTACCCACCGGATTTCAAAGTCATAGTCCGGTCACCGGCCCGCTGAATCCATTGGCCGGGCCGGTGCGCCTCACGGCGAACGAACGCGAAGTGATCGCCGAGGTCACCTATGGCGATGCCTACGAAGGGCCCCCCGGTCATGTACACGGTGGAGTGATCGCCGCGTTGTTCGACGAGGTTCTCGGATTGGCGCAGGCTCTATCGGGTCACCCCGGGATGACTGGTCGGCTCGAGATTTCGTACCGATCACCGACGCCGCTGCACACACCGTTACGCGTGGTCGGTCGGTTCGATCGTGTCGATGGTCGCAAGATCTTCACGTCGGGTGAGATCACGGCCGGCGATCGCTTGTGTGCCGAGGCCGTCGGGCTGTTCATCACGATCGACTTCTCGAAGTTGGGTCAGGCCGGTGGCCGCGCTTTCAGCGCGGAGTGATTGCGTCGAGGATCCGAGAGCCGGCTCGATGGGCGAGTGGTCGACCCACTCCCGGAATCTCGGCCAACTCGTCGACGGTCGTCGGCTTGGTACGCGCGATGAGCTCGATGGTGGCGTCACTGCAGATGAGCCGGGGGTCGACGCGCGACGTGCGGGCCGCCTGATCGCGCCATGCGAACAAGCGCGCGGCGATCGGATCGGATGGTGTGGGTTCGAGTCGGCGCGTCACTTGTCCGGCGACGAAATCGGGTGACGGTGCCTCACGATCGGGATCGGGTGGGAACGAATCGAGGAACGGACTCGGCGTGGAACGTCGACCGCGACGCGATTCGGTGCGAGTCACGACGAGGCGGTCGGAGGCGCGGGTGATCGCGACGTACGCCAGACGAATCTCCTCGGCGATTTCCGTCGTCGTGCGGGCCGAAGAGTGCGGGATGAGTCCGTCTTCGGCACCCACGAGAATGACAGTCGACCATTCGCGACCCTTGGCGGCATGGAACGTGAGCAACTCCACGCCGTCGTCGTCACGGCGGAAGGGTCGGTTGATGCGCACCCACGCCGAGAAGCCGAGACCGTCCTTGCCGCCTTCGCGCAGGAATTCATCGACAGCGTCGGCCACCTGGCGGCGAGCCGCGATGTCGTCGTCGGATTCGTCGCTCGGTTCACGAGCATCGCGACTCCACGCCGCGAGTTGGTGACGGTTCGTACGTTCGGCTGCTTCGCGAACGGCTCGCTGCACGGGATCGGCCGACGCGCTTCCGCTCAGGATCGACGGCACCCCGGCGGCTTCGAGAGCCGTTCGGAAGGCCGGCAACTGAGCATTGGTGCGAGCGAGGATCGCGGTGTCACGCCATTGCTCGACTCGCATGCGCTCGACGAACGTGGCGACACCAGTCGCTTCGGCCGCTTCGTCGGCGTACTCGATGACGAGTGGCTGTCGACCAGGCGACCGCGCCGAGCGCAGCGCGGGAAGAGGGGCATCGAGACCTTGGAGCACTCGCAGGCCGGCCGAGACGATCTCGGGCGTGCATCGATAGTTGGTGTCGAGGCGGACGACTTCGACACCGGGGAAGTGCTTCTCGAGGTGGAGGAGAATGCCCGGGTCGGAACCGTTGAAGCCGTAGATGGCCTGGGCCGGATCACCCACCACCGTCACGTCGTCGCGGTGGCCCCGCCAGGCCTGAAGAACCGCCAACTGCAGAGGGTTGAGGTCCTGGGCTTCGTCGACGAAGAAGTGACGCAGTCGCCAGTGAACCGCGGCAGCGAACTGGCCATCGTCCTTCACGAGTCGAAGTGATTGGAGAAGCAGGTCGTCGAGGTCGAGCACGCCGCGTTTGCGCTTGAGTGCTTCGTAGTCGGCGAGCACTCGAGCGAGTTCGCCGATCGGTCGGCGCAGCGAACGGGTGAGGTTGGATTCCTCGATGTGCTCGATCGACAGGTTGCGGGCACGGATCCAGTCGAGGTCGGCAACGGTGTCGAACACGCGTCCTCGCGAATCCGATCCGAGGAGTTCGGCGACCAAGCGACTGCGATCGGAGACAACGGTGGGGTGTCTTCGACCGCGGTCGTCCCAGAATTGTCGGAGCAACAGCAGAGCGACCGAGTGGAACGTTCCGGCGATCGGTTTGTCGCGCAGACCGAAACCAGCCACACGCCGACGCAACTCGTCGGCCGCCTGACGCGTGAACGTGAGGACCACGGTGTGTTGCGGGTCGATCGACTCGCTCAGGGCACGATGGGCCAGACGCCGAGTGAGCACCGCGGTCTTGCCCGAGCCTGCACCGGCGATGACGGCGAGCAATGGTGCCGACGACAACACGGCCGAGCGTTGTTGCTCGTCGAGTCCGAGAAGGAGTTCGTCGGTCGTGGTGGGCACACCTCGAGAGTAGGCGGTGGGTGTGGTGCCGGTCGCGGGCAGTAATGTCCGGCCATGCCCTATCCGCAACGCCTGCTCAACGACGGTGAAGAGGTCGCTCTCGACATCCACCCCCACTGGTGGTTCTTCGCCAAGTCGGCCGCGGCCACGTTGTTGTCGTCGGTCCTGTTCTTGTGGTCGGCCGTCGCGCTCGGGGATGCGACATGGGAGAAGGGGCTCAAGTGGTTGTTCGGCGTGACCGCCATCGTGTCGATTCTGTGGCTAGGAGTGCGTTGGCTGGCCTGGCGCACCACTCATTTCGTCATCACGTCCGATCGCCTCATCGCGCGTAAGGGCATCATCGCCAAGAGCGGAATCGAGATCCCCCTCGAACGTGTCAACAACGTGAGTTTCAATCAGAGCATCTTCGAACGTGTGATCAAGGCCGGCGACTTGCTCATCGAGTCGGGTGGTGAGGACGGCCAGCAGCGGTTCACCGACATTCTGCGACCCGATGAGGTCCAGAACCTGATTCATCTGCAGATGGAAGAGAACCAGCGCCGTACGTTCACGCCGGCGGCGCAGCCGATCGACGTTGCTGGCCAACTCGAGAAGCTCGAAGCGTTGCGCGACCGGGGCACCATCACCGAAGCCGAGTTCGAGTCGCAGAAGCGTCGTCTACTCGACTGACCGCAAAGCGACCACACAACCGCCGAAGCCGCCTCCGGTCATGCGAGCACCGAGAACGCCCGGGCGTCGAAGTGTTCGCTCGACCGCCGCGTCCATCGTGGCGTTCGACGTCTCGAAGTCATGACTCAGACTCCAGTGGCTCTCGGTCATGAGTCGACCCGCTTCGGTCCAGTTCGCGCGGCGTAGTGCGGCAACGAAGTCGAGAACCCGCTGGTTCTCGGAGATCACGTGGTGAGCCCGGCGGCGAAGAGTCTCGTCGGCGATCGCCGTCAGGGATTCGAGTGAAGCGTCTCTCAGCGGGCCGATGATGCGCTCGACAGCGGTGGTTTCGGCCACGCGATCGGCGTACTCGCTGCCAGCCAGGGTGCGCGGAGCGATGAATTCGACGGTGACCGCGACGTCCGACGGAATCGGAACGTGCTCGAGCGTCAAGTCGCGACAATCGATGAGTGTGGCGTGACCCGGGCGCCCGGCCGCGATGCACAACTGGTCCATGATCCCGCAGGGGACCCCGGATGCCACGTGTTCGGCGCGCTGGCACAACTGCGCCAGGTCGGTCGGGGGCATCGGTCGCTCGACGGTGGCCACTCGAGCCACTGCGATCTCGAGTGCGGCACTCGACGACAATCCGGAACCGATCGGAATCGTCGTCGACACGCGACCCGAGAAGCCGCGAACGGTGTGACCGGCCCGCTCGAGTTCGTGGAGAACTCCGGCCACGTAGCGGCCCCACCGGGGCTCGATCCGGTCGGGACGTTCGATCGGCAACGGGATGATGGCCGGGAGTGGTTCGTCATCCGAGACGAGATGCCACACGTGATCGTCGGTGAAGTCGCCCGTGATCGTGGTGGCGACATCGAGAACCATGGGGAGGACCAGACCCCCGGTGTAGTCGGTGTGGTCACCGATCAGGTTGACGCGACCGGGTGCGGAGACGGTCACCGGCATCGTCGTCAGGCCGAGAGGCTGAGTACGTGAGCGAATCTCTCGAGAGCGTCGGTGTCGAACGGAGCGCGCAAGGCCAAGTTGATCTGGTCGGCGCCGGCATCGACGTACTCGCCGATGCGGTCGATCACCTGCTGCTCGCTGCCGGTGAGCACGCCGGGTCGCACGTACTCGGCGAGATGTCCGAATTGCGCACGCAAACTCTCCTCCGTCCAGGCGATCCCGAGATTCACGGTACGGCTGATCGCCTTCGGGTCGCGCCCTGCCTTCTCGCAGTGCTCGGTCAACACCTGGCTCTTGTGCTGGAACGTCTCCGGTGCGACGAACGGAACGTTCCAGCCGTCGGCGTACCGGGCCGTGATCGACAACGTGCGCTTCTCGCCACCACCGCCGATCCAGATCGGGATCTTCTTCTGGACGGGTCGTGGTTCGTTGCGCGCGTTGACGAGCGAGAACCACTGGCCGCTGAAACTCGTGACGTCGTCGTGCAACAGACCGCGCACGCACTGCACCGCCTCTTCGAGCTGATCCATGCGGGTCTTGATCGGAGGAAAGGGAATGCCGTACGCGTCGTACTCCACCTGGGCCCAGCCGGCGCCGAGACCGATGTCGGCGCGGCCACCCGAGACGTGATCGATCGCGGTGATCATCTTGGCCAGCACGGCCGGATGGCGATAACCGATCGAGTACACCAGCGAACCCACGCGCACTCGTGACGTGGTGGCCGCCAGCGCCGAATGCATGGCCACGGCTTCGTAGCAGGCCGCATCGTCGGGTTGTCCGGTGGCGCCGTAGAAGTGGTCCCAGATCGAGATCCAGTGGAAGCCGAGGCGCTCGATGAGGACCCAGAGCGGCTGCAGAGATTCGTACGTGGTGTGCTGGAGGCCGGTGTGGACTCCGAACTTCGTCCGCGGAAACATGTCGTCACCGTACAGCACCTCGGAACGAAGTCACCGGGGTGGGCGCGTCTAGTCTCCGCTCATGCCTCGCGCCGTCGTGCCTGCCACCACCGGAACCGTCGAACTCGAGTACGAGACGATGGGCTCACCCGATCACCCCACGGTGTTGCTCATCATGGGTTTCACGGCGCAGATGATCGCCTGGCCCGATTCGTTCTGCGCCGCGCTCGTCGAGCAGGGATTTCACGTCGTGCGCTTCGACAATCGTGATTGCGGACTGTCCACGAAGTTCGACGGCGTCTCCGTGGACGTGGGCGCTGTCATGGCGGCGGCTTTCGCCGACCAGCCGCCGCCGCCCGTGCCGTACACATTGTCCGACATGGCTCTCGACGCCGTCGGGCTCCTCGATCATCTCGGAATCGACCGCGCCCACGTGGTGGGTGCGTCGATGGGCGGGATGATCGCTCAGCACGTGGCGATCGAGCATCCGAATCGCGTGCGATCGCTCACCTCGGTCATGTCGATGTCGGGTGAGCCCGAATACGGATCACCGTTGCCCGAAGCGGCGGCCGTGCTGCTCGCACCGCCTCCCCCCGAGCGTTCCGCGTACATCGAACACTCGATCAATTACGCGGTGTGGCAGTCGAAGCGTTTCTTCGATGCCGACCAAGTGAAGATCGACGCCGCTCGCGCCTACGACCGCGCGTTCTACCCGGAGGGGTCCGATCGACAGATGGCGGCCATCTACGCGAGTGGTCGACGTAATGAAGGTCTCGCGAATCTGCGCGTGCCGACGCTCGTGATCCACGGGCGCGATGACACACTGCTTCCTCCGGCCGGTGGTGAGCGAACGGCCGAGTTGGTTCCCAATTCGACGCTCTTGATGGTCGCCGACATGGGGCACGACTTGCCGACGCCTCTGCAGCCATTGATCGTGGGGGCCATTGCCGCCCACGCGCGCCACTCCGATTGGTTGGTTGCTCCGTCACGCTGAATACGATGCGGGTATGCCCGGTCCTCTCTCTGGTTTCCGCATCATCGAAATCGCCGGCATCGGCCCCGGACCTTTCGCGGCCATGCTGCTTTCCGACATGGGTGCCGAGGTCATCCGCGTCGAACGAAGCCAAGCGGTGCGTGGTCCGGCACCCGACAAGCCGGCTGCCGACATCCTGCAACGTGGTCGTCGCAACATCGCCATCGATCTGAAGAATCCCGAAGGTGTCGAGACGTTGTTGCGTCTCGTCGAATCAGCTGACGCGTTGATCGAAGGTTTCCGCCCCGGAGTGATGGAGCGACTCGGAGTCGGACCCGACGTGTGTCACGCGCGCAATCCGAAGTTGGTGTTCGGTCGCATGACGGGTTGGGGTCAGACCGGCATGTACGCCCAGGCGGCCGGGCACGACATCAACTACATCGCCTTGGCCGGAGCGCTGGCACACTTCGGCCGCGCCGGCGAAGCTCCGGTTCCGCCCATGAACATGGTGGGCGACTTCGGTGGTGGTGGCATGTTCTTGGCCTTCGGCGTGGTGTGCGCTCTCCTCGAAGCGTCCAAGAGCGGTCGCGGGCAAGTGGTCGATGCGGCCATGGTCGACGGGACCGCGATTCTCATGACGATGTTCTGGGCCTTCTCGCAGATGGGCGCCCATGACGAGAACAACCGTGGCACCAACCTGCTCGACACCGGTGCACACTTCTACGACGTGTACGAGTGCAAGGACGGCAAGTACGTGTCGCTCGGCTCGATCGAGCCCCAGTTCTATGCCGAACTGATGCGACTCACGGGCCTCGACGGCGACTCCGAGTTCGCCAAGCAGATGGATCGCTCGATGTGGCCGCACCTGAAGCAGCGTCTGGCCGAGGTGTTCCGCACCAAGACGCGCGACGAATGGTGCTCGATCATGGAAGCGACCGATGTGTGTTTCGCCCCGGTGCTCACCATGAGCGAAGCGGCCAAGCATCGTCACAACGTCGAGCGCAACATGATCATCGAGATCGCCGGCATGAAGCAGCCCGCACCTGCGCCGCGTTTCTCGCGCACGGTCGCTGAGGTCACCTCGCCGCCGGCCCATCCCGGCCAGCACTCCCGCGAGATCCTCGAATCGTGGGGCTTCTCGAGCGCCGACATCGACCGGCTCGTGTCGTCGGGTGCCGTCGTCGACGCGTGAGCACACTCGTCTGCTTCCACGCTCACCCCGACGACGAATCGATCGCCACGGGAGGAACCATCGCCCGGGCGGTGGCCGAAGGTCATCGCGTCGTTCTGGTGGTGGCCACTGATGGTCGCCACGGCGAAGTCCCCGCCGATCTTCAGCCCGGAGAGACTCTCGCCGATCGTCGTCGTCGCGAAACCGAGAAGTCGGCCGCGGTTCTCGGCGTGAGCGAAGTCGCCTGGCTCGGTTATGCCGACAGTGGCATGAACGGCTGGTCGCAGAATCACGAGCCGGGTGCGTTCATGAGCGCCGATCTCGACGAGGCGAGTGAGCGATTGGCGGCCATCGTGCGACGGGTCGAGGGTGATGTGCTCACGTGCTACGACTGGCACGGCGGCTACGGACATCCTGATCACATCCAGGTCCATCGGGTCGGTCATCGCGCCGCCGAGATCCTTCGCGACAGCGGACGCACGGTTCGACTTCTCGAGTCGACCATGAACCGCACGCGCATCGCTCGACTGCGGGCCATGAACGCCGAGTCGAATCCCGACGCCGAAGCCTTCGATCCGGAGGCCCCGGCTGACGACGGCAATCCGTTCGGTTCGACCGAGGACGAGATCACGATGGCGGTCGACGTGACGCAGTTCGTTGCTCAGAAGCGCGAATCGATGGCATGTCACGCCAGCCAGATCACCGACGGCAGTTTCTTCTTGCAGATGCCGCCCGAGATCTTCGCCTTGGCGTTCGGAACCGAATGGTTCATCGAGCCGGGTCAGCCCGGTGGCGCGCGCGAAGGGTGGCTCTTGTGAGTCGCGTGTATCTGGTTCGTCACGGACGAGCCGCCGCGGGCTGGGACACCGACCCCGACCCGGGCCTCGACGAACTCGGTCGGCAACAAGCTTCCGACACTGCTCGTCGCTTGGCGGCTTTGCCGCCGATGGCGGTGGTCTCGAGTCCGTTGCGCCGTTGTCGTGAGACCGCATCGTTCTTGATGACGCACTGGGGAATCACCGATCTCCCGATCGCCGACGAAGTGCGCGAGATTCCCTCGCCGCCCGGCATCCCGATGAACGAGCGCGTCGAGTGGTTGCGACGTGCGATGGCAGGTTCGTGGGGCGATCTCGGATCGCCGTACGTCGAGTTCCGCGACTCGGTGGTGTCGTTCGTGGCCACCCGGACGGTCGACACCGTGATCTTCAGCCACTTCATCGCCATCAACGCGGTGGTGGGTGCGTGCTTGGACGACGATCGCCTGGTGATCGACAGCCTCGACAACGCTTCGGTGACCGTGGTCGACACAGGTTCTCGTTCGGGCGATCCCGCCGGGCGGCTGCAGCTCGTCGAGCGCGGTCGAGAAGCCGACACACTCATTCGCTGATCGGGCAGACTGGTCGCATGCGCGATCGATCACGAATCGTCGGGGTTGCCACTGTTCTCGCCGTCGTCTTCGTCGTCGCCTCGTGCGGTGGTGGTGGGGGAGGCGACGACACGCTCGCACCGTTGCCCATCGCTCCTGGTTCGTCGTCGAGCCTGGCTCCGTTGGTGTCCACCACGACCGAACCAGTGGCCAGCACCACCACGTCGATCAACTCGACGACCACGACCCTCGTACCCGGACTCGAACTCGTTCTGCGGTCCGATGGCATCGGCGACGCGCGTTTCGGTGTCGAGCCCGACGGCGTGATCGGCTACGTGACAGCGATTCTCGGTGCCCCCGATCGCGATACCGGTTGGATCGATGCATTCAGTGAGTTCGGTTCGTGTCCGGGCGCCGAGGTTCGCGCGGTCGAGTGGGCCAATCTGCGATTGCTCTTCGGAGACCAGAGCGACTTCAACACCGGCCGACGTCACTTCTACGGCTGGCAGTACGGCCCGCCCATCGATTCGGAGATCGGACCGCTCGGCCCGGCCACCGATGGCGGCATCACGGTGGGTTCGACCGTTCGTGACATCGTGAAGGTGTATCCCGACGTCGAGATCTACAACGACGAGATCGTCGGTCCCGGATTCGAGATCGAGGCAACGCTCACTGGGACGCTGAGCGACGATGCGCCGAGCGGATTGGTGCTCGCTCTGTACGGCGGCACCGCCTGCGGCGAGTAGCCCGGCTAGCGTCGGACGGGCATGACTGCCTTGATGTTGCTCGATCTCCACGAATCGTTCTCGTGGTTCGTGATCTTCGCCAATGGCCTCGCGGGTCTGTGGGCTCTCCTGGCGCACAAGTTTCCCGGGCTGCGCTCACGCGCCTTGTGGTGGTACACCGGCCTCGCCCAATTGACGGTTTTCGTGCAGGTGGCCTTCGGCGTGGCGCTCGTGAATCGCGAGAAGCTCGAGTTTCCGGCCTTCCATGCTTTCTACGGTTTCGTGGGCATCATGGCCGTGGCGATCATCTACAGCTATCGCAACCAGATGCGGCACAAGTTGTACCTGCTCTACGGACTGGGCGGGCTGTTCTTGATGGGACTCGGAATCCGAGCCCTGCTCGTCGGTCAGACCTGACGTCGACCGCTCGCCTCAGAGCGATGCGGACAGTGTTTCGAGCTGCGTGCTGAGCGCACTCGGAAGCTTCGGCCCGAACTGCGCGAAGTGATCCTGGATCTGCGGCACGGCCGACTTCCAGCCATCGATGTCGACCGACAGGATCTCGTGCAGATCGTCATCGGCGATGTCGAGACCGTTGAGATCGAGGGCACCCGGTGTGGGCAGGAGACCAATGGGAGTCTCCACCGCGTCGGCCTTGCCTTCGACGCGATCGAACACCCACTTCAGAACGCGGCTGTTCTCGCCGAAGCCGGGCCACAAGAACCGACCGCTCTCGTCGCGACGGAACCAGTTGACGAAGAAGATCTTGGGCAACTTCGACTCGTCGGTCTTCGAGCCGATGCGCAACCAGTGCGCGAAGTAGTCGGCCATGTTGTAACCGCAGAACGGGAGCATGGCCATCGGGTCGAAGCGCAACTTGCCGACCGCGCCGGCCTGCGCCGCAGTGGTCTCGGAGGCCATGATCGAGCCGAGGAACACGCCGTGCTCCCAGTCGAACGCCTGAGTGACGAGCGGAACCGTGGTGCGACGACGTCCGCCGAACAAGATGGCCGAGATCGGCACACCGGCCGGGTCCTGCCATTCGGGGGCAGCCGACGGGCACTGCGAAGCCGGAGCGGTGAAGCGAGCGTTCGGGTGGGCAGCCGGTGAATCGCTCTCGGGCGTCCAGGCGTTGCCCTTCCAGTCGGTGGCGCGGGCCGGAGCGTCGTCCGACATGCCTTCCCACCACACGTCACCATCGGACGTGAGAGCGGTGTTGGTGAAGATGCAGTTGCCCCAGAGGGTGTGCATCGCGTTGGCGTTGGTGTCGTAGCCGGTTCCGGGTGCCACGCCGAAGAAACCCGCTTCGGGGTTGATCGCGTAGAGGCGGCCATCGGCGCCGAACTTCATCCAACAGATGTCGTCACCGATCGTCTCGGCCTTCCAGCCCGGAATGGTGGGTACGAGCATCGCCAAGTTGGTCTTGCCGCACGCCGACGGGAACGCAGCGGCGATGTACTTCGACTCGCCGGCCGGATTGGTGAGTTTCAAGATGAGCATGTGCTCGGCGAGCCAGCCGTCGTCGCGAGCCATCACCGAGGCGATGCGCAACGCGAAGCACTTCTTACCGAGCAACGCGTTGCCGCCGTAGCCCGAACCGTACGACCAGATTTCGCGGGTCTCGGGGAAGTGCACGATGTACTTGTTGTCGGGGTTGCACGGCCAAGCGACATCGGACTGTCCGGGTGCGAGCGGCGCGCCGACCGAGTGGAGGCAGGGGACCCAGTCGTTGTTGCCAAGAACGTCGAGCGCGCCCTGGCCCATGCGGGTCATGATGCGCATGCTCACGGCCACGTAAGCCGAGTCGGTGAGCTGCACGCCGATGTGGGCGATGGGCGAGCCGAGCGGGCCCATACTGAAAGGCACCACGTACATGGTGCGACCCTTCATCGAACCCGTGTACAGAGCGGTCAATTCGGCCCGCATGTCGGCCGGCTCGCGCCAGTTGTTGTTGGGGCCGGCGTCGTCGGCCTTGGCCGAGCAGATGAAGGTGCGGTCTTCGACGCGAGCGACGTCGCCCGGATCGGAATGGGCCCAATAGCTGTTGGGGCGCTTGGCCTCGTCGAGCTTCGTGAAGGTTCCGGCGGCGACGAGAGCGTTGCACAGACGGTCGTACTCGTCCGCCGAACCGTCGCACCAGTAGATGTCGGACGGCTGCATGATCGCGGCCCAGTCGGCCACCCACTTCTTCAGACGTTCGTTGCTGGTGGTGCCGCTCATGGTGTTCTCCTGGGGGTCGGAAAGAACCTTGTGATGTTGTACTAGATGAGACCCACTCGGTCAGTAGCCGGGCGTGCCCATGTCGACTTCGGAACCCATGCGCACACGAGTGGCGAGTCCGTCGTCATTCAGATCGAACACCACGCGCTGGCCAGGCCTCAGCATCCGGAAGATGCTCCCCACGAGGGCATCGGCAGCGAGTTCGTGTTCGGTCAGATCGGTGTCGCGCAGGATGAGACCAGTCCCGGTTCCCGGGTCGTAGGCCTTGATGACTCCCTGCATCGTCGAAATCAGCGAGTGGCCGAGGAGCCGGCCTTGGTGACCTTGCCCGCGCGGATGCAACCGGTGCAGACGTTCAGGCGGCGCGGTGATCCGTTCACGAGGGCCCGAATGCGCTGAATGTTCGGGTTCCAGCGACGCTTGGTGCGCACATGTGAGTGCGAGACCGACATCCCCCACGAGGGGCGCTTCCCGCAGACTTCGCAAACTGAGGCCATGATGGATCTTCCTTCGAACCGTCCCCTCCGGGGGATCAGCGGACGAAACGCTACCAGCGGACCCCGGTGACCCCAAGGCTGAGCCGGTCATCCGGCCTGAGACACGCTTCACCAGCACGCTGGGTCCGGGGCCCAGGGGTACCATTCCTCCGTGGCCGCACCGGTGATGTCGCCCGAGGGGGAGCGTTTCGACGCCGAGCGCCTACGGCGCACCGTGGTGACCTTCCGCGACGCCGTCCGTGAGCACGCCCCCCGAATCAATCGGCTGAACGTCTACCCGGTTCCCGATGGTGACACCGGCACCAACATGGCACGGACCCTCGACGCCGTGGTGGCCGAACTCGATCGGGCCGACCCGGCCATCGAGTCCACGTGCCAGGCCATTTCGCACGGATCACTGATGGGCGCGCGCGGTAATTCGGGTGTGATCCTGTCGCAGATCCTGCGCGGACTGGCCGGGCGACTCTCGTCGGCGGCCTCGCACACCGCCTCGGGTCTGGCCGATGCTCTGTCGGAGGCGTCGTCGGCGGCCTACAAGGCGGTCGTCAAGCCGATCGAGGGCACCATTCTCACGGTCGTGCGCGAGGCGAGTGAAGCGGCCAAGTCGACCGCCGCCAACGGCGCCGGCGTGTCGGCAGTGTTGCGGGCCGCGCGCGATGCCGGTCGTTCGGCTCTCGATCGCACGCCCGACATGTTGCCCGTGCTCAAAGACGCCGGCGTCGTGGACGCCGGTGGCGCCGGGTTCTTGTTGTTGCTCGACGCCGCGCTCAACGTGGTCGACGGCGAGCCGATTCCGACTCCGGCCGATTCGATCGGCGGTGACTCCGACGATCTGCCGTCTTTGGTCTCGGCCCCCGATGAACACGGTGATCTCACGGTGGCCGACTTGCGCTACGAGGTCATGTACTTCCTCCACCTCGATGACGACAAGATCGAATCGTTCAAGGCCGACTGGGCCGAGATCGGCGACTCGATCGTGGTGGTCGGTGGCGACGGCCTCTGGAACTGCCACGTGCACACCAACGACATCGGCGCGGCGATCGAGGTGGCCATCGATCTGGGTGGACGCCCCAAGCAGATTCGCGTGACCGACTTGTTCGAAGAAGTCGCCGAGCGCCACGCCGAACACGAACGCCGTCTCGGCGTCTCGGGCCTTCCCGCGGTCACCACGGCCGTCGTGGCGGTGTGCAGCGGTAGCGGGCTCGAGGAGTTGTTCTCGCAACTCGGTGTGCAGGGAATCGTCACCGGTGGACAAACCCTCAATCCATCCACCGCCGAACTGCTCGAAGCGGTCGAGCACGTGAACGCGCGTGAAGTGATCGTGCTGCCCAACAACAAGAACATCATCCCGGTGGCCGAGCAGCTCGATGCGCTCACCTCGAAGTCGGTACGCGTGGTGCCGACTCGTTCCATGCCCGAGGCGCTGGCCGCATTGGTCGTGTACGACCCCGAAGCCGGAGTCGATGACAACTCCTCGTCGATGTCGTCGGCCATCGATGCAATGGCAACGGGAGAAGTCACCCAAGCAGTTCGAGATTCGCACAGTGACGCCGGACCGGTGACCGCCGGCGACTGGATCGGGCTCGTACGGGGCGACGGCATCGTCGCCGTGGCGGGTTCGCTCGACGGTGCGGCTGTTGCGTTGCTCCAACATCTCGTCACCGACGAGCGTGAAATCGTGACGATCATCGAGGGCTCCGATGCGATCGCGTCGGTCACCGAGGCGTTGCGTAGTTGGGTCGCATCCGAACGCCCGGGCGTTCAGGTCGAGTGCCACCGCGGTGGCCAACCTCTGTATCCGTATCTCTTCGGCGTCGAGTGAGCGAGCAGTCCACCCCGATCACCTTTCGTGATCTCGCCGACATCGATCTGGCTCGACTCAAGTCGGTGGGGGCCGGGAAGCGGCGCGAGAACTTCGGCAAGTTCGGCATCGAAAATTTGGCCGAGCTGCTGACGCACTATCCGCGTCGTTGGATCGATCGCACTCGTGAGGCCCGAATCGGCGACCTCGTGGAAGGTCTCGATGCGTTAGTGGTGGCCGAGGTTCGCTCGGTGTCGTCACCGCCGCGCGGCCGAGGTCCGGCTCGCGTCACCGTGACCATCGGCGACGACACCGGACGACTCACCGTGGTGTTCTTCAATCAGCCGTGGCGCGAGCGGCAACTGGCGCCCGGTTCCCTCGTCGCCGTGCACGGCAAGGTGTCTTCGTTTCGTGGTCAGCGACAGATGGCGAATCCGACCGTCGACGTGCTCGGCGATCCGGGTGAGCGTCCACGCCCGATCGTGTCGGTGTATCCGCAGAGCGAGAAAGTCGATCTGCCGTCGTGGGTCGTGCGCCGCGCGGTCGACGAAGCGCTGTCCCGTTGTCGGGCGCGGGGTCTGGCCGATCCGGTTCCGCCCTCGCTCCTCGAACGATTCACGTTGGCCAGTCGACAAGACGCGCTGTTCGGAATCCACCTTCCCGACTCGTTCGCAATCAAGGAAGCGGCCCGCCGTCGTCTGGCGTTCGACGAGTTGTTGCGTGTGCAGTTGGTGCTCGTCATGCGCAAGCGAGCCATGGAACGTGATTCGGTCGGGATCGTGCATCGCGTGGGTGGACCGCTCGTGCAGCGTTTTCTCACGGACTTGCCGTACCAACTGACCGGGGCTCAAGAACGGGTGATTCGCGAGATCGAACACGATCTGGCCGATCCGCGTCCGATGCACCGCCTGCTGCAAGGTGACGTGGGAGCTGGTAAGACCCTCGTCGCGGTGGTCGCGATGCTCGTCGGAGTCGATGGCGGACACCAAGGGGCGCTCATGGCGCCCACCGAGGTGTTGGCCGAACAACACGCGACCGGAATCCGTCGTCTCCTCGACGGGTTGCGTATCCCGGCCAGCGACAATCTGTTCGGTGAGCGCGAGGTTCGCGTCGAGCTCCTCACCAACAGCGTCACCGGCGAGAAGCGACGCGACGTGCTGGCCGGTCTGGCCGACGGTTCGGTCGACATCGCGATCGGAACTCATGCACTCATCCAGGAGGGTGTCGAGTTCGCCAGCCTCGGTGTGGTCGTGGTGGACGAGCAACATCGTTTCGGAGTCGAGCAACGAGCCGCGTTGCGCGACAAGGGTCAGGCCGACGGTCGTTCACCCGACGTGTTGGTCATGACCGCAACGCCGATTCCGCGTACGGCCGCGATGACGGTGTACGGCGACCTCGACGTGAGCGTTCTCGATGAGAAGCCGCCCGGTCGTACTCCGATCGTCACCCGTCACGCTCGTGGTGTGGAAGAAGCCGATGTGTGGGCCGACGTGCGTGAGCAAGTGAGCCGCGGTCGACAGGCCTACGTGGTCTGTCCGCTCATCGAAGAGAGCGAGAAACTCGAGGTCGCCTCGGCCGAAGAGACGCGTGCTCGTCTCGAAGCGGGCGAGTTGTCGGGGCTACGGGTCGGTCTGCTTCACGGCCGGATGTCGTCGGCGGAGAAGGAGGCCGTCATGGATTCGTTCCGAACCGCGCGACTCGATGTGCTGGTTGCCACCACGGTGATCGAAGTGGGTGTCGACGTTCCGAACGCGACGGTGATGGTGATCCTCGACGCCGATCGGTTCGGTATCGCCCAGCTCCACCAGTTGCGTGGTCGCGTCGGCCGCGGATCGCACGAGTCGACGTGCTGGTTGGTCACCAGTGCATCCGATGACGAGTCGACACTCGTGGGCGAGGTCTCGCCGCGCGTCGAAGCGCTCGTCGAATCCGATGACGGATTCCTCTTGGCCGAAGTCGACCTCGAGTTGCGGGGCGAGGGCACTCTCATGAACAAGGAGCAGAAGGGACGCAGCGATCTGAAGTTGGCTTCGTTGCGTCGCGACCGCGAGCTGGTAGCCATGGCTCGCGAGGCCGCCTTCGCGATCGTCGACGACGATCCGACTCTCGCCTCTCACCCCGGGCTGCGCGAGGAACTCGAGTTGTTCCTCCGTCCGGAAGACGAAGAGTTCTTGTTCAAGAGCTGATCGTTCGGACGTCGACGAACGATCAGCAGCCCGAGAACGACGGCATCGGTCCGGTCCGAACGTCGTTCAACCGGATCTCGCCGCCGCTGACGGCGGCCGTGACGGTCGTGTCGCCGTCGATTTCGACGGCCGCAACGATTCGGTCGTCGATCACGAGAACTGCCGACCGCGAACCGACCAGTAGACGGACAGGTGTCGATCCTTCGAGATCGACCGACAGCGACGAGAACTCGACGGTCTCACTGCTCGACCAGGCTCGCTCGGACGAGAGCGACAGTGCGACTGGTTCGGTGGACCCATCGGCGTCGCGGAACCAGAACGTCACGTGCGTGTCGGCGTCGAGCGGGCCCAGATCTGCGGTCACGGCCCGACAATCGTCGTCGACAACCACGGTGGGGGATGTCGTGACGACGATGTCGCGGGCGACCCCGGTGGGAGTCTTGTTCAATTCCGACCACGTGCGCCGCTCGATGCTCAACTCGTTCTGTTCGGTGGTCAGCGCCGGCTGGAAATCGCGATCGACGATCCGCTGGAACCAGTCGCTGCCCCCGAGCGACACGCTGATCGGGTGCACATAAGCACGCGGCTGCGATTCGGCGAGGTCGTCGGCGAACCACGCATCGGTGTCGGGCAACACGTAGTCGGGTGAGGTTCGACCGAGGTAGACCTCGCCGATGAGGAACGATTTCCACGCGAAGCGCGTGGCCGGGACTCGGCGGTTCTCGAGATAGGTCCACGGATACATCGTCCACGACAACAACGGGTCGTCATCGTTCGACACCAGATCGAGCGCGGCGTGAATGGTCCGTGCCTCGCCACTGCGGTTCCGATCGCGTTCGGCCGCGTGGTCGGCGAATCCGGTGAATCGTCCGGCTGATTCGGCGCCGGCCCAGAACAGATCGGTGCCCTGGGTGACCAGAGAACCCACGAGCAGAAGTGCCGGCAATGCCCGTCGCATCGGGAGAGTGGGAGCGAGTGCACCGATCACGAAGGCGATCGTGAGCAGAATCGGAACCGCCAGGACGGAGAAGTAGTGGCTCGAGTAGCGCTGGCTCAAGACCAGTTCGATCCAGGCGCCGAGCCACCAGAGGCTCAGAGTCACGCCCAGCGTGCGCTGCATCGTCGAGAGCGAGTTCCAGCGCTGGCTGACGATCACCGCGAATGCCGCGTAGAGGACGATCAGCATCGGGCGGTCCTGGTGGTAGCCGACGAATGTTTGCCAACCGAGACCCAACTGGTCGCGCAGTCCGCGACCGAGGCCGGAGTTCATGTAGCTCGCATACGTCCACCAGCCCGACCAGAACTCGTCGAACGAACCCCGCACTGCGTACCAAGCGGGAGCGCTGGCGATCGTCGCCAACGACGTCGACGCGAACACGACGACTGGACGAGCGAACGACGACTGGTGTCGACGAATCGTGACCGCGAGCGAGACGACCGCGACCGCGGCGAACACACTCGTGAGAAGCGTCTGCACTGCCAGACCTGTGAGTGCAGCCAACACGACCCACGACCAACGCGATCGCTTCGGCGACGACCAGAAGTAGTCGGTGAGCACCATGATCACCGCGGCGGCGAAGAGGGCGGTGGTGATGTTGCGGCTGTAGAGGACACCCGCGTAGTCGCTGGACGAGAAGGTGAGGTGGACGAAGGCGATCACGCCCGCGCCGACCGCGACGGATCGTCCGGAGCCGAACGAACGAGTGACGGTGGCACTGGCGACTCCCACCAGAAGTGCCGCGACGATCACGAAGGCGGAGATCGCGAACCAGTACGAGTCGAACGATGTGATCCATCGCGCAGCGTCGTAGACGACCATTTCGAGCGGACCCTTGTTGTGGATGCCGTTCTCGTAGTAGGACCCGCCGAATCGGGCCGCCCGCTCGACGACGGTACGGGCGAATTGCGGGTCGTAGTCCTGTGAGCGCAACTCGATGGCGGCCCACGCCATGAACACGAGCGTGATGCTGGCGCCGATGAACGTTGCCTTCGATCGTCCGATCGGCTGAAGCGCTCGTGAATTCGGTTGCGATGTTCGTGGTGACGTTCTCGACGCGGCGTCACCCAATGCGAGCGCGACCGCGATCACCACGATCACGCCGATTCTCAGGAGGACACCCACCATGTGTCGTTGGACCTCGACGGCATCGAGAACGTACGACGTGTAGGCCTCGGTGACCGTGGTGACGAGCGCAACCCCGAGGACCAGGCCGAGTGCTCGTCGCTTGCGGGCCACGGCGATCGAAGCGAGGGCGCCGACGGCGAGCCAGAGCACGAGCGAGGTGTTGGTGCGCGGAATGTCGAACCACGAGGACCCGTCAGGAAGTCGATCACCGACGTCGTATCGGTCGTAGTCGTCGAACCGGTAGCTGAGCAGTCCGGGTAGATCGCGACGGAATTCGCCGAACCAGTGCGGCGCATCGAGGACGAGCGAGATCAACTGATCGCGCTGTCCCTCGCCGTCGACCCAGTCGCGGAACTCGGCCAGACGCGGGTCGTTCAGAAAGGCTTCGCCGTCCGACCACGAATCGGATCCGGCGCGTTCGAGGAGCGCGTCACTGAGAGGTAGGCCGCGGCCGACCCAGTCGGCCGTGAGGTCGTCGTCAGGGAGCACACGGAGCCCGACGTTGTTGATGAGCGGATAACGATTTCGCTCGCTCACGTTCTGAGCCACCGCCACGTACACGACACCGAGAGCGAGTACGGCGGCGCCGACTCTCAGCAGCCGACGCCGTGCATCGTTGCTCGCGAATCGGCTGGCGAGAAGGGCGGTCACGGCGACGGCACCAACGGTGACCGCGTGAGCATCTCGTACAAGCAACCAGGCCGTGGTGGCGGCGAAGGCGAGCACGAGTCGGCGATTGGTGGGTGAGTGGGCGAACGTGAGCCAGCCGGCCAACGCGAACAGCGACAACGTGAGTCCGAGCGATTCGCTGAGAACCTCGAGTGACCACGAGGCGAACCGCGGCTGCACCGCGATCAACATCACGGCGCCCACTGCCACCCAGGCGATCACTCGGTTGGCGACGATGCGTAGGAGAGTCGCACCGAGAACCGCGACGGCCAACGCGTAGAGAGTCGTCTGCACGAGAGCGATGGCGCCCGAGTTCCGTCCGAGGATCCAGGTGAGTAGCGGGAGGCCGACCGGTCGTTCACCGAACCAGAACGATGGCCACCACGGACCGATTCGCGCGTGCTCGAGGAACGAGTACGAATCGGGGAACTCCGGACGCAGGCCCGAGCGCCACAACGGTCCGAGTGTGCGCAGCAAGAACACCGAGACGAAGAGTGCGAACACCACCCGGGAGAGGTCGTGCCGTGGTCGCCAGCGACGGCGAACTGCCGCTTCGGGAAGCTCGGCGACGACGTTCGTCACGATTCGTCGTCCGAGGCGTCCCAGTCGTCCGGCAGGACGAGATCCCAGCGGTCGAGGCAGTCCTGGCATCGATAGGCGACGATGTCGCCCGGTAGCCACGTGCCGTCCTCGCGCGCGTAAGTGATGAGAAAACACCGTCCGCCGCAATCGACGCACACGATTTCCGTCTCGGGTGAACGCGGCACGCTCAAAGTCTGCCCTCCGTAGAGTGTCGCCCATGCGCGTCGTGGCCGGATCGTTGCGCGGTCGCCCCATCATCGCCCCCGAGGGTGACGCCACCCGACCCACCACCGACCGGGCTCGTGAGGCCATGTTCAACGCTCTCCACAGTCTGGGTGCCCTCGACGATGCGGCGGTTCTCGACGTCTACGCCGGCAGCGGAGCACTGGGTATCGAGGCGCTGTCGAGAGGGGCTCGCCATTGCACGTTCGTCGAGCGCGACAAGCGAGCCCTCGACGCCATCCGCACCAACGTGTCGAAGCTGGGGCTGACCGACTGCACTCGGGTGGTGGCGGGCGACGCCTTCACGTCGGTGGTCGCTCAGCGCAACATCGACTTGTTGCTCGCTGACCCGCCGTACGGCTTCGCCGACTGGGATCGCTTCTTCTCCACCATCGAGCCGGTGGTGGTCGACGACGCCGTGGTGGTCGTGGAGAGCGATCGCGAGATGACCGAGCGCGATGGCTGGGAGATCATCCGTGCCAAGCGTTACGGCCGGGCCTGGGTCACCTTTCTTCGGCCCAACCGCCCGGCCTGAACCGGTACCGTGGAGGCCACATGGCCACTTCGCTCACCGCTCTGTATCCGGGGAGTTTCGACCCGTTCCATCTCGGTCACCTCGACGTGGTCGAGCAGTCGGTCGAGTTGTTCGGCAACGTCGTCGTGGCCGCCATGCACAACCCGGGCAAGCCGAGTGGAGTGATCGATCTCGACACGCGGGTCGCGCTCATTCGCGAGTCGGTCGCACACCTTCCGACCGTTCGGGTGGAGGCTCACCCCGGACTCGCTGTCGACGCCGCACGCGCCGTGGGTGCCGACTTCATCGTCAAGGGCTTGCGCACGTCCGGCGACTTCGAGGTCGAGCAGCAGATGGCCCACACCAATCACTCGGTGTCCGGTGTTCGAACGGTGTTCCTCCCGGCCCGCCCCGATCTCGTGTTCATCAGCAGTCGCTTCATCCGTGAAATCGCCCAGTACGGAGGCAACGTCGAGCACCTGGTACCTGCCCCGGTGGCCCGGACGATCACGAGTATCTTTGGGGGCCGGTCCTGACCGGACGGAGGTCAACGCCATGAACACCGATTTCGACGATTTCGACGACGACACCGGGTCGTACGACCGCGTCGCCGACGACCAACTCGGCGACTCCGGTGTCCTTCTGCGCCGGGCCATCGACATCATCGCGACCGCACCCAACATGCCGTTGTCCTCGACACCGCGTATCGACCGCGACGAGATCATCGACATTCTCGAAGGCGCACTCGATCGCCTGCCCGACGAACTCCGCCAGGCGCGCTGGATGATGAAGGAGCGCGACGAGTTCTACGCGCGCATGCGCCGTGAAGCCGATGAGATCGTCGAGGCGGCCAAGGTGCAGGCCGAGCGGTTCGTCCAGCGGGCCGAAGTGGTGCGCGCGGCCGAGCAGCGGGCGCGTCAGATCATCGAAGCCGCCGAGGACGACGCCAGCCGCCGCAAGAACGAGATGGAGGATTTCCTCGATCGCCGTCTCGCCAGTTTCGAAATCCTGCTCGACAAATTGGCCCGCACGGTCGACACCGGTCGGCGTCGTCTGGCCATCGGTGCCGAGCGCGCCAGTGAAGAGAACCTCCCCGAGATGTACTCGGACGACAGTGGTCAGGTCGTGCAGCGCGACCCCGATCCGTCGAACGGGTTCTTCGATCAGGACTCCACTCGCAATCGCTGACCGCCGCCGGTGAAGAACCCGCTCGTCGTCAATGCGCTCGAACTGCTTCGACGCCCCGGCTCGCTGAAGGACGTCGCGTGCGAGGTCGAACCCGATGCGGTCGAACTGCACGACGGGCGTCTGGTGCCCGAGTCGACGGTCGACGTCGATCTCGTGTGCTCGAGCCTGTCGAACGGCATCGTGATCGAAGGAAAGATCTCGGCTCGCTTCCACGGTGAGTGCCGGCGTTGTCTCGCGTCGGTCACGGGGCGGATCGACACGCCGGTGCGCGAGCTCTATCAAGAGACGATCACCGATCCCGACGCGTTCCCGATCGAGAACGATCAGATCGACTTGCGGCCGCTCGTGCGCGAGACGGTGCTGCTCGAACTTCCCGACGCCCCGTTGTGCTCGGCCGATTGTCGGGGTTTGTGTCCGGTGTGCGGAGTCGATCGCAACGCCACGGCGTGCTCGTGTTCCACCGAGGCCCGCGACCCCCGTTGGTCGGCCCTCGACGCCCTGCGCGAGCAACTTCCCGAGTGACCAGGCCTGCTCTCCGGGCCGATCGCGGACCAGGGGGACTTCGGCCGAGTCACCGCTATCCTCTCCAAGCCGTCCTGAGGAGATAGCCGTGGCCGTTCCCAAGAAAAAGAAGTCGAAGTCGAAGACCCGGAGCCACCGCGCTGGCGCCTGGAAGCTCGGATCGCCCTCGCGCAGCCTGTGCCCGCGTTGCGGAGCCGCCAAGCTTCCTCACACGGTCTGTGGTGCCTGCGGTTGGTACAAGAACCGCGTCGCCATCGAAGTCTGATCGTCCATCTCCCGAGTCGCCGTGCTGCCCATTGCGGTTGATGCCATGGGGGGCGACCGCGCCCCGAGCGAGATTCTCGCCGGAGCCCATGAAGCCGCTCGTCTGGGTTTTCCGATCGTCCTCGTCGGCCCACCGTCGCTCGACACCGGTGGTCTCCCGCTGATCGAAGCGTCCGAAGTGATCGCGATGGACGACGATCCGGGCAAGTCGGTTCGCACCAAGAAGGACTCCACTCTCGTCCGGGCCGCCGAAGCGGTTCGCGACGGCAAGGCATCGGCCATGATCTCGGCCGGAAACACCGGAGCCACGATGGCGTCGGCGCTGTTGCGCATGGGCCGTATCAAGGGTGTGAATCGTCCGGCCATCGCCACTCCCATTCCGGTTCCCGGTGGTTCGCCCACGGTTCTCCTCGATGCCGGCGCGAATGCCGAAGTACAGGCCGATTGGTTGGTCCAATTCGCGCAGATGGGCTCGATCTACTCGCGTCACCGGTTCGACGTAGCGTCGCCGCGCGTGGGTCTGCTGTCGATCGGTGAAGAGCCCGGCAAGGGCGACACCCTTCGCAAGGAGGCGTACGAACTCTTGAGCGTCGCCTCCGGAATCAACTTCATCGGCAACGTCGAAGGTCGTGACGTCATGACCGACGAGGTCGACGTGGTGGTCACCGACGGTTTCACCGGAAACGTGGTGTTGAAGACGCTCGAAGGTGGCATGAAGACCTTGGTGAAGGCGCTCATCGCAGCCTTCGGTTCGAAGCCCGAATACAAAGAGCACGCCGATGTGTTGCTGCCGGCCTTGCTGCCGCTCTACGAGTCGGTCGATCCCGATACCACCGGCGGGGCGATCCTGCTCGGGGTCGACGGGGTGTGCATCATCTCTCACGGGTCGTCGTCGGCACGGGCCATGGTCAACGGCATCAAGGTCGCCGCCGACATGGTCGAGCGACGCATCGTCGAAGAGATTCGCTCGGCCATCGCCGCGTGACCCCGACTACTCTGTGATCGTTCGTTCCCTACGGAGGCATCGTGCCCGCTGAAACCCATGTCGTACCCGGACCCCTCGGCCGTGACGAGATCTTCGCGATCGTTCGCGACCAGCTCGTCGACATCCTCGAAGTCGACCCTGATTCGATCACCGAAGGTCAGTCGTTCAAAGACGACCTTGGCGCCGACTCACTCGCTCTGGTCGAACTGGTCGAGGCGCTCGAAGAAGAACTGAGCGAGCGCACGGTTGGTTTTCGCATCGAAGACGAAGATCTGGCCGATCTGAAGACGGTTCGCGACGCAGTCGACTTCGTGTTCGCGCAGGTTCAGGCGCGCGGGAGCTGACCGTGCGCGAGGCGGCCACCGTTCACGACTGGCTGGCCGATCACACCGGTTATCGCTTCAAGAACCCGGCGCTGCTCGAGCAGGCCCTGGCTCACCGTTCGTGGTGCGCCGAGAACGACAATGCGCCGTCCAACGAGCGGCTCGAGTTCTTGGGTGACGCCGTATTGGGTTGGGTCGTGGCCGATCTCGTGGTCGCCAAGTATCCCGATCTTCCCGAAGGTGCTCTCACCGATCTACGCAAAGCACTCGTGAACGCCGAGACGCTGGCATCGATCGCCGGCGATCTCGATCTCGGGCGTTGGTTGCTCCTCGGTGCCGGCGAAGAGAACGCCGGTGGTCGTGGCAAGACGTCGATCCTGGCCGATGCGCTCGAGGCCGTGATCGGTGCGCTGTACCTCGACGGTGGTGTGGCCAAATCACGTTCGTTCGTGCGCAAGTTGGTGAGCAAGCGCATGCGAGAGGTCGCCAAGCGTCTGCACCTGCTCGATTCGCGCAGTCTTCTCATCCGGGTGTGCACGCGCGAGTTCGGCCGCCCACCGGTCGTGGAGACCACGAGTTCGGGAGCCGCGCACGAACCCACGTTCGGCGCCACCATCGTCGTCGAGGGCGAAGCGGTGGCCTCGGGTCGGGGCCGTTCGAAGAAGGCGGCCATTCAGGACGCGTCGGCGCGCGCCCTCGACGTGCTCACGTCACGCGGCGTCGACATCTCGCGTGCCTGAACTCCCCGAGGTCGAAACGGTCCGGCGCGGACTGGCCGATCGATTCGTGGGTCGGCGTATCGACAGCGTGTGGGTCGGCCGCGAGCGCTCGGTGCGCCGTACGAGTCGTGAGGAGTTGACCGCGCGTCTCACGGGAGCCACGCCGGTGGCCGCTCAGCGACGGGGGAAGTACCTGTTGTGCCCGCTCGACACCGGTGACGTGTTGATGATTCATCTGCGTATGAGCGGTCAGGTGTTGATCGATCGCCGTGACACGACGCGACCCCTCCACACCCACGTGGTGCTCGACATCGGAAACCGCGACGAGTTGCGGTTCGTCGATCCGCGAACCTTCGGCGAAGTGGTCGCTTACGATCCTCGTGAAGCTCACCGGGTGGTGCCCGACGTGGTGGCGCTCGGCCTCGACCCGCTGGTCGATGAATTGACGATCGCCGATGTGCGATCGATGCTGCGATCGACCCGGCGGGGTATGAAGGCCTTGCTTCTCGATCAGCACCTGATCGCCGGGATCGGCAACATCTACGGCGACGAAATCCTGCATCGTGCCGGCATCAGTCCGTTGCGCCCGGCCAATCGAGTCACCGGAGCGAAGGTCGCGCGTTTACGTGATGCGGTCGTCTCGGTGCTGACCGACGCCGTGGCGATGGGTGGGTCGACCCTCGGAGACTCTCAATACGTGGACGTGTCGGGTGAAGGCGGTTCGTTCCAAGAGAACCACCGTGTGTACGGCCGGGCCGGTGAGCGGTGCATCACGTGTGGCCGGGGAGTGGTGACCAGCGCCGTGGTGGCCGGACGGACCACGTCGTGGTGCCGGGTCTGCCAGCGCTGAGGCCCTCGGCGCTTCCGGCCCACCTGCGGGTCCGTCCACTAGGGTCGCTCGTGCCGTGTTCCTGAAGACGCTGACCCTCAAGGGCTTCAAGTCCTTCGCCGACACCACCGTCATGGACCTCGAACCAGGGGTCACGGTGGTGGTCGGACCCAACGGTTCGGGCAAGTCGAACGTGGTGGACGCCATCGCCTGGGTTCTCGGCGCGCAGGCCCCCAGTGCGGTGCGCAGCCAGAAGATGGACGACGTCATCTTCGCCGGTACCGCCAAGCGGCCGGCCCTCGGGCGCGCCGAGGTGACTTTGACTCTCGACAACTCGGCCGGCCTCTTACCCGTCGAGTTCAGCGAGGTGAGCGTCAGCCGCACGCTGTTCCGAACCGGCGAGAGCGAGTACGCGATCAACGGTGTGCAGTGTCGTCTGCTCGACGTGCAAGAACTGCTCTCCGATGCCGGCGTGGGTCGTCAGCAACACGTGATCGTGAGCCAGGGTCAGATCGACGCTGTGCTCAACGCCCGTCCCGAAGATCGCCGCTCGATCATCGAAGAGGCGGCTGGCGTTCTCAAGTTCCGCAAACGCAAAGAGAAGTCAGAACGTCGCCTCGAGGCAACCGAAGCGAGCCTCCTGCGCGTACAAGACCTCTTGCGCGAAGTCCGTCGGCAGTTGCGTCCGCTCGAGCGGCAAGCGGAGGCCGCGCGCCGTCACGGTGATCTCGTCGCCGAACTGAGCGCGCTGCAGATCTTCCTGGCCGGCCGCGAGATCGCCGGATTCCGTCGCCGACTCGAGGCGTTGGCCGGCGACCGCACCGAAGCCACCCGGCGCGAGGGTGAATTGCGCAAGCAGTTGGCCGAACTCGACACCGGTGTGATGGCGGCCGAGTCCGAACTGTCGGCCCGCGGTGAGAGTGGATTGTCCGACGAGTTGATGCGGGTCGAGCAGTTACGCGAACGCGCGCGCGGTATCTCCATGCTGTTGGTCGAACGCCGCCGTTCGTACGAACGAGATCGCGGACAACTCATGGACTCGGGTCTGGTCGCCAGTCTCGAAGCCGACGCCGCGGCTCTGCGCGCCGAACTCGGCGATGTGGAAGCTGGTATCGCCCGTCTCGAACCCGAGGGGCGCGAACTCACGAACGACGAGGCGGTCTTCGAAGGCGAGAAGGCGGCCGCGGTCACCTTGTTCGACGAGTTGTCGTCGTCGCAGTCGGCGTCGAGTGCCGCGGCCGAAGTGCGCGGCGAATTGCGCACGCTGCGAGCCGCCCTCGAAGCAGCCGAATCCGAGTACCGCCGTCTCGCGACACGACTCGAGAATCTGGCCGAACGTGATAGTCGTCTGGCCGGCGAGATCCAGCGGTTGCGCGACGAACTCGAACAGGCGCAGGCCGTGGAGGCTCCGCTCGTCAGCGAAGTGACCGCGGCCGAGTCGCGGCGCATGACGGCCGATGCCACGTACGAGGCGGCGGTCAACGCGCGTTCCGACGCCCAGTCGGAGTTGTCGCGCTGGCAGGCCCGGGCCGAGGCTCTGCAGTTGGCGCTCGACAGCGCCCGGGCGCGAGCCGGTGCCGAAGTGTTGCGTGACGTGTCCGGTGTCGTCGGGGCCCTGCTCGACGTGATCGAGATCGACGACGGTTGGGGCGAGGCGGTGGAAGCGGCTCTTGGTGAGGCGGTGTCGGCCGTCGTCGTCGATGATCCAGCCGCAGCGCGCCGGGCGATCGAGCGACTGCGCACATCGACGGCAAGCGGAGCGGTACTCGCGTTGGGTACGCGCGCGGTGGCTCTGGCCTCGGTGCCGAGTGGAACTCAGGCGGTGCGACCGCACGTTCGCGGCCGCCGACCCGGTGTGGACGGTCTTCTCGACGCATTGCTCGCGCGGGCGGTGCGCGTCACCGACTGGACGACCGCAGTCGACGTGGTGATCGCCGATCCGTCGCTCGTGGCCGTCACCGGCGACGGCGATCGTTTCACGGCCTCGGGCTGGCGCATCGGTACCGGTGGTGGGGGAGCCACGGCGGCTGCGCTCGAAGAAGCGACGTCGCGCGCCGAATCGGCGGCGGCGAATCTCGCACGGCGTGACGACGAAGTTCGAGCGGCCGCGATCGAGCAGCAGGTGGCTCGTCAACAAGAAGCCGACGGCAAGAAGAAGCTCGATGCCAACGACGCGTCGTTCACCGCGGCATCCGAAGCCTTGGCGCGGGTGCAGAGTGAGCGGCGCGAACAAGGCTCCGAAGTGGAAGGCCTCGACGTCACACGGCGTGACCTCGAAGAGCGTCTCAACGGGCAGCGTTCGCGCGTGGCCGAACTCGAGCGGGTGCTGCCCACGCTCGAACAAGACGAAGCGGCCGAAGTCGAAGCCGCGCGCGTGCGAGGTGAGGCGCGGGCGTCGCTCGATGCCAAGGCGGCTCTGTTGTCGGGCCGGCGTCGTGATCTCGAGGTGCGATCGGCCGGACTCCTCGAGCGTCGCCAGTTCCTGGAGGCCCGTTTGGCCGATGCCGAGCGTCGTCTGGAAGCCGACGCCGCTGCTCGTAGCGAAGTGGCCTCGCATCGTGAGCGCATCGAGCGCATCATTCGCGCCACCGATCGTCTCAGCGCGATCGTGGAAGGCCATCGTCAGCGCATCGAGGTTCGTTTGGCCGATCTGCACGAGCGTCGCCGCCGCCAGAGTGACGAAGTGCGCGAGTTGGCGTCACGACTCGACTCGATGCGCAAGGCTCGTTCGAGCGCCGAGCGTGAACTCGAAGAAGTTCGCGAACTGTCACGGCGCGGAGAGCTCGAGGAAGCCGAAACGAAGTTGCGACTCGAGACGACGGTCGAGACCTTGCGTCGTGATCTCGACGTCGAGCCGAGTGTGGCCGAAGCGGCCGAGATGCCAGCGTTGCCGGAGGGAACCAATCCGTTGGCTCGTGTGCGTGAACTCGAACGCGAACTGCGCCTCATGGGTCCGATCAACCCGTTGGCGCTTCAGGAGTTCACCGAGTTGCAGGAACGCCACACCTTCCTCGAAGCCCAGCTCGAGGACGTGCGCAACACGCGCCGCGAGTTGATGCGGGTGATCCAGGCGATCGACACCGAGATCCAGCAGGTCTTCGCCGCGGCCTACGCCGACGTGAGCGCCAACTTCACGCAGTTGTTCGCCATGTTGTTCCCGGGCGGAACCGGTCGACTCGTTCTGACCAACCCCGACGACCTGCTCAACACAGGCATCGAAGTCGAAGCCAAGCCGAGCGGCAAGAACGTCAAGAAGTTGAGTTTGCTGTCGGGTGGCGAGCGCAGCCTCACGGCCCTCGGATTCCTGTTCGCCGTGTTCCGCAGTCGTCCGTCGCCGTTCTACGTGATGGACGAAGTGGAGGCTGCGCTCGACGACGTGAACTTGCATCGCTTCCTCGGCCTCGTGAACGAGTTCCGCAAGGATGCTCAGCTCATCATCGTGAGCCACCAGAAGCGCACGATGGAGGCCGGTGACTGCCTGCTCGGCGTCACGATGCAGCCAGGTGGTTCGTCGAAGGTCGTGACCGAGAAGAGCAGCGCATCGTCCTGATAGACACGTCTGTGGAATGAACGCTCAGACGCTGATCATCGTCCTGCTCGTGGTGGCCGTCGTGTTCGGCCTCGGTGTGGTGGTCGTCAACCGACGACGAGTCACACCAGTACCTCCTGAGACCCCACCGACCGACAACAGGGCACCGGAGATCCGCTCGGCACCGCCGCGCCTCGAACCACCGATCGTCGAAGTCGGTGATGCCGAGGCCGCCGTCGTCGAACGAGTCGTCGAACCAGTCGTCGAACAAATCGTTGAACCAGTCGACGTGCCGGTCGTCGAACCGGCCGTCGAAGAACGGGCCCCGTCGTTTCGCGAGCGCATGGGCAAGGCCGCTGCGGCCATGGCCGGTGTTCTCGGCGGTGTCCGTTCGCGTCAGAGCATCGGCAACGACACCTGGGACGATCTCGAAGAGGCGTTGCTACGCGCCGACGTCGGCATCGGTGTGACCACCGCTCTCCTCGACGGATTGCGTGAGCGGGTGAAGGCCAAGGCAATCTCGACCCCCGACGAACTCATCGCCGCGTTGGCCGCCGACATGTCGAGTCGCCTGCACGGTGCCGATCGCTCGCTGCACTTCGACGACTCGCTCGCTGCGTCCGGTCAGGTGAACGTCTGGTTGTTCGTGGGTGTGAACGGCGTCGGCAAGACCACCACCATCGGCAAAGTGGCCGCGCAGCAAGTGGCCGCGGGCCGTTCGGTGATCCTGGCCGCGGGCGACACGTTCCGCGCGGCGGCAGCCGAACAGCTCGGAACCTGGGCCGATCGCTCGGGGGCCGAACTGGTGCGTGGTGCTGAGGGCGGCGATCCGAGTTCGGTCATTTACGACGGCGTGCAACGCGCGAACGCCAAAGGCGTCTCGTTGGTGTTGGGCGACACGGCCGGACGTCTGCAGAACAAGAGCAACCTGATGGAAGAACTTCGCAAGGTTCGTCGCGTCGCGTCGAAAGAACCGGGTGTGGTGACCGAAGTTCTTCTCGTGATCGATGCGACCACGGGCCAGAACGGGCTGGCTCAGGCCCGAGAGTTCACCGATGCGGCGGGTGTGACCGGAGTGGTGCTCACCAAACTCGACGGCTCGGCCAAGGGCGGCATCGTGTTCGCGATCGAAACCGAATTGGGTCTGCCGGTGAAATTGGTGGGTCTGGGCGAGTCGATCGCCGACCTGGTCGAATTCGATCCGAACGAGTTCGTGGGCGCCCTGCTCGACGTCTCCTGACGATTCGTGGCGAGAACGGGAACCGGACACCCGTCACCGAACGTCAGAGTGCCATGACTCGACTCACTGCCAGCCGTACCGTGACCCACATGGTTCGTCACGTGCTCCCAATCGTTTCCGTGATTGCGCTCGTCGCTGCGTGTGGAGACGATCCCGATGGCGCCAACCCGCCGATCATTCGTGCCACCGGTGGAACCGCGATGGCCGGAGCCGAGATGGCGGCCAACTCGCCGATGGTCGGCGACAAGATGATGTACCGACCGGTCGAGTGGAAGTTCGTGATCGGTGGCGACTTGCCGGCCCTCGACTCGCCGGCCTGGGCCTGGGTACTGGCGGCCGATCCGCGGCCGAGTGACGATTCACTGCGCTTCCTCGTCGATTACTTCGACATCTCGGGGGAGTTCGCCGAGCGCACCGAAGGTGTGGGTGAGCCGTGGGAATACACGACATGGATGGCCGGCTCGACCGATGGTTCGGAACCGTCGATCAACGTGTCGAGCGACGCCATGTTGTCGTGGTGGTATTCGGCCGGATTCGGCAATGTCACCGCGATGCCCGAATGTGTACTGCCCGAGCCGGTCGACCCGGCGGTGAGTGGCGACGCGAGCAGTGATGCTGTCGAACCCGCGGTGACGCCGATGCCGTGCGCCCCGCTCGAACCGCCGGTCGGTGTGCCGTCGAAGGACGAGGCGATCGCCACGTTCCGCGAGATGGCGGCCGCGTTCGGTTACTCGGCCGACGATCTGGAGATCGACGCGTGGGCCGACGACTGGAACGCGAGCGTGACCGGTTGGGTGCGCCTCGACGGCGTGCGCTCGCCGATGTCGATGAGTGCGTCATACGGCGAGAACGGCGAACTCACGTGGGCCAGTGGAGTTCTGGCCACACCGCAGAAGTTCGCCGAGTACCCGCGCGTCGGTACGTCGGCGGCGATCGAGCGAATGACCAACGAGTACAACGGCATGTGGACCGGAACCGGCGGGCCGATGGCGCGCGGTGGTGGTGTCGCCATCGAACCGGCCATCGCGGTCGACGTGACCACTGGTCCGGTCATCGAGCCGATGCCACCGGTCGATTCGGTTCCGGTCGAGCCGGAAACCATCACGGTCACCATCGAGGGCGTCGAAGAAGAACTCGTGTACGTGTGGAGCGAGGACGGCGCGGTGTATCTCGTGCCGGGCTATGCGTTCCTCGCCACCCAGGACGGTTACGAGTCGCGTTATCTCGTGTCGGCCATGCCCGACGAATACGTGCAGCAGGCCGAGGTGCCCGGCGACGTGACCGTCGATACCGGTGTGCCCGGCACGGACGGCTCGGTCACGGGTGTCGACGTGCCGAAGGGAGCCGAGCAGGATCTGGTCGGGCTCACCGAGAAAGCGGCGGTCGAGGCCGCCGAATCTCAGGGCTGGGTCGCGCGTGTCGTGGCCCGTGACGGCGAGGAGTTCCCGATCACGATGGATTATTCGACGGCACGCGTGAATCTCACCGTGGTCGACGACATCGTGACCGAGGTGTACGTCGGCTGATCGATAGCGCCCCGGTGGCTCGGCGACACGATCGCTAGCCTGACCTGACCATGTTCGACAATCTGTCCGGCCGCTTCGAGGGGATCTTCAAGCGCATTCGTGGCAAAGGCCGCCTGTCGGAGGCCGATGTCGACGAGGTGCTGAAGGAGATTCGCACCGCGTTGCTCGAAGCCGACGTGAACGTCGGCGTCGTTCGCAACGTCGTGGCTCGTATCCGCGAGGGAGCCATCGGCATCGAGCAGTCGAAGGCGCTCGATCCCAGCCAACAGATCATCAAACTCGTCAACACCGAGCTCACGTCGATCCTCGGTGGCGAGACACTCAAGATTTCGTACGCGAGCAAGCCGCCCACCGTCATCCTCATGGCGGGTCTGCAGGGTTCCGGCAAGACCACCAACTCGGCGAAGTTGGCCCGCTGGTTCAAGTCGCAAGGACGTCATCCGCTCCTCGTCGGAGCCGATCTTCAGCGTCCGGCCGCTGTCGAACAGTTGCGCACCTTGGGTTCGCAGATCGACGTGCCGGTGTTCAGCGAACCCGGCGACCCGGTCACCACCGCCACACGCGGTCTGGCCGAGGCCCGCCGTTTGGGCAAGGACGTTCTCATCGTCGACACCGCCGGCCGCTTGGCCATCGACGACGAGATGATGGCCCAGATCCGTCAGATCTCCGATCAGATCACGCCCAACTACACGTTCCTCGTGATCGACGCGATGACCGGCCAGGACGCGGTCAACGTCGCCGAAGCGTTCCACGCCACTTTGCAGATCGACGGTGTGATCCTGTCGAAACTCGACGGTGACGCACGTGGTGGTGCGGCGTTGTCGGTCAAGGAAGTGATCGGCCGTCCGATCGCGTTCGCCAGTACGGGTGAAAAACTCGACGCGTTCGATCAGTTCCATCCCGATCGCATGGCCAGCCGCATCCTCGGCATGGGCGACGTCCTCACGCTCATCGAACAAGCCGAGAAGGCGTTCGAGAAGGATCAGGCCGAACAGGCCGCGGCTCGGCTCCTCGAAGGGGAGTTCACTCTCGACGACTTCCTCGAGCAGATGCAGTCGTTGAAGAAGATGGGTCCTCTTGGCGGTGTGCTCGGCATGTTGCCCGGGATGCCCAAGGAGTTGAAGAACGCTCAGATCGGTGACGACGACCTCAAGCCCATCGAGGCGATCATCCGATCGATGACGCCCGACGAACGTCGCAAGCCCGAGATCATCAACGGCAGTCGTCGTCAGCGCATCGCGCAGGGGAGTGGCCGTTCGATCGCCGAGGTCAATCGGCTCGTGAAGCAGTTCTCCGAGATGCAAAAGATGATGAAGCGCATGGGTGGCATGGGAGGCGGCAAGAAGGGCAAGCGCGGTGGTTTGGGCGCCCTGGCCGGCCTGGCCGGAGGAATGGGCGGCGGACCCGGCGCGGGTCTGCCCGGACTCCCGGGGGCCGGCTCGGCACCGGGTGGCTTTCCCTTCCCGCCGTCGCGCTGAGGTCCTGGTCGGCGGGCGTTGGGGACGCCCGAGAGCCACCGCTAACCTCACAGGGTCCCCGTCCACGGATCATCCGCGGATCCGTGACCCCAGGAGTTCTTCTTACATGGCCGTCAAGTTGCGTCTCACTCGAATCGGAAAGACCAAGCAGCCGTACTACCGCGTCATTGCGAGCGACAGCCGCACCGCACGCGACGGTGCTTTCCTCGAGATCCTCGGCCAGTACAACCCGCGCCTCGAGCCGTCGGGTCTCAACATCGACAACGACAAGGCCGTGGCCTGGTTGATGAAGGGCGCCCAGCCCACCGAGCGTGTCCGCAAGCTCCTCGAGATCTCGGGTGCGTGGGCGCAGTTCACCGCCGCCCGCGGTAAGTGATCCCACGAGTTCCATCGTGAGCGATCCCAACCAGTACGCCTCGCCGACGGCCGTCGCCGTTCTCACCCACGTGGTGCGCTCCATCGTCGACGATCCCGACGCCGTGGTCGTGAACGAAGTCGAGGGCCGTCACCGCGCCAAGCTCGAAGTGAAGGTCGGCCCCGGCGATCTGGGCCGCGTCATCGGCCGTCGTGGCCGCACCGCGCAGAGCATTCGCACGCTCGTGCGCGCCGCCGCCGCCAAGGACGGCAGCGAGGTCGACGTCGACTTCGTCGACTGATTCGATCGGCTCGGCAATGACCGAGTTGCGCCCGCCCCATCTGCTCGAAGTCGGCCGTTTCGGTCGCCCCCACGGCGTTCGCGGCCGTGTGCACGTCAACCTCTCCACCGATCGCACCGAACGGGTCGCGGTCGGAGCACGTTTGTGGTGCGAGGGCTGGCCCGGTGGATGGGTCGAGATCGTCGAATCGTTCGAAGCCTCGGGTCGGCCGGTGGTTGGACTGGCTGGTGTCGACGATCGCAACACCATCGAGCGATTGGTGAATCGAACCATCTGGGCCGAACCCCTCGTCGATCCGGACGCGGTGTGGGTTCACGAAGTCATCGGGGCCGAGGTGATCGATCAGCAGGGTACGGCGCGCGGTCGTTGCGTCGCCGTGGTCGCCAATCCGGCCGACGATCTGCTCGAACTCGACTCGGGTGCGCTCGTGCCGGGACGCTTCGTCGCGCGCGTCGAACACGTGGCCGATGGCATCGTCGTGCACGTCGATGCTCCCGAAGGTCTCTTCGATCTGGACGAAGCATGAGAGTCGACGTCTTCAGCATCTTCCCCGCCCTCGTCGACGGCTTCTGCTCCGAGAGTCTGTTGGGCAAGGCCCGCGAGAACGGTTTGCTCGATCTGCGGTGTCACGACCTTCGCGAACACACGACCGATGTGCATCGTTCGGTCGACGACGCGCCGTTCGGTGGCGGTGCCGGCATGGTCATGCGCGCCGAGCCCATCTTCGCGTCGGTGGAAGCGGCCGCCCCGCCCCGTCCGCTCTTCCTCCTCAGCCCGGGTGGCCGTCGTTTCGATCAGGCGATGGCGCGAGAACTCGCTGCGACCCACGAGACCGGAGGCGGTTTCAGTCTCCTGTGCGGTCGGTACGAAGGTGTCGATCACCGCGTGGTCGAACACCTCGTCGACGGTGAGATCAGCATCGGCGACGTGGTGTTGTCGGGTGGCGAAGTGGCGGCCTGTCTCGTGATCGAGGCCGTCGCGCGGTTGATTCCTGGTGCCATGGGCAACGACGTGAGCCCGGTCACCGAGAGTTTCGGCACGTCGGGACTCCTCGAAGAACCGCACTACACGCGACCGGCCGACTTCCGGGGCTGGACGGTTCCTGAGATCCTGCGCAGCGGCGATCACGCCCGAATCGAACGTTGGCGGTTGGCCCAGGCCCTGCACCGCACCCTGCGTGTGCGTCCCGACCTCATCGACGCCCGTGGTGGCCTCTCCAACCAGGAGAAACGCCTGTTGGAAGAGTTCCCAGCCGTCCCGTATCCTTGACCGGCTACCCGACCCGAGGACGCATCATGAAGACCACCGACATCGTTGACCTGCAGAACCTTCGCACCGACATCCCCGAGTTCGGGCCCGGCGACGAACTCAAGGTCCACGTGCGCGTGGTCGAGAGCGGCAAAGAGCGTGTGCAGATCTTCCAGGGCAACGTCACCTCCCGTTCGGGTTCGGGCGTTCAGGAGACCTACACGGTGCGCAAGGTGAGCTACGGCGTGGGTGTCGAGCGCACCTTCCCGGTGCACAGCCCGAGCGTGGCCAAGATCGAGGTCGTGAAGAAGGGCGACGTGCGTCGCGCCAAGCTGTACTACCTCCGCGATCGCAGCGGCAAGGCTGCCAAGGTGCGCGAGAAGCGCGACTTCTGATCGTCTTTCGTCTCACGAAAGGCTCCTCCATTGGGCACTGACGACCTCGAAGAATTCGAGGCCGAGCGCGAGCTCCAGTTGGCGCACGAGTACCAAGACGTCGCGGCCATGTTCCGTTACGCCGTCGAGACCGAGCGCCGTTTCTATCTGGCCAACAACGTCGAGGTCTCCGTCACCGGAGAGTCGACGCGGCCACTCGTCCAAGTGGAGTTGACCGACGCGTGGGTGTGGGACATGTACCGCAAGAGCCGTTTCGTCTCGAAAGTGAAGATTCTCACCTTCAAGGACGTGAACGTCGAAGAACTTCCGCGCGAAGAACTGAACGACCTCGACCGCCCGTAGGCGAGCCGAGTGCATCGAAGGGGAGCGCAAACAACGCTCGTGGCCGCTGGGGCGAAGACCGGGCCGCACAGTGGTACCGCGCGCAGGGCTTCCAGATCGTCGAACGAAACTGGCGCGACGGTGGCAACGGCGAAATCGACCTGATCGCTCGTCGCGATCACTTGCTGGTGGTGTGTGAAGTGAAGGCTCGCGCCACTGACTACTTCGGACACCCGTCGCAGGCCGTCACCCGCGACAAACAGAACCGGCTACGGCGACTGGCCGCCGCGTGGTTGGCCGAACATCAGCCGGGTCGTGTCACGATTCGTTTCGACGTCGTGGCGGTGTCGGGTACGCGGGTCGAGGTGATCGAAAACGCGTTCTAGAGACGCTGTTACGACGAGCGTTTTGCGCGCGATCGCCAGCACGCGTGGTGCCAGTGTCGGCGTAGATCGGGTGCATCGCGAGGCACGGCTACCACGTGGCCGAGGCCGACCGGAATGTCGCGGTGGCAGCCCGGGCACACGTAGCGCTTGGTCGCCTGATACGGCTGGACCCGACGCACCTCCACTGGCCCGTACAGACCGCTCCAGATGGAGAGTTTGGCCCGATCAGCCAAGGAAGGCCCAGACGACGAGCGCGATCGCCGCGACGATGGCGGCGGCCACGAAGACGTAGTCGGCGCGGCGGGCCCGGAACTTCCGATACGGGTTGAAACCCATGTCGTCATTATCGTCCCTCGGGTGAGCAACAACGCGAATTCCAAGCAGTACGAGACCATCATCGTCGAGCGGGCCGAGGGTGTGGTCACTCTCACGTTCAATCGCCCCGAGCGCAAGAACGCGGTCAATGGTCAGATGTGGATCGAACTGCACGACGCCCTCACCGAGATCTACAACAACGGGTCCGATCGCGTGGTGGTGCTCACCGGCGCGAACAACGAGTTCTGCAGCGGCGCCGACCTCAACACGGTGGGCAAGTCGAGCGGTCGCGAGCACTCGCACACCTACTACTCGATGCGCGAAGTCACCTCGGTGATTCTCGCGCTGGCCCGTCTGCCCCAGCCGACCATTGCCAAGGTGCGTGGTGTGGCCGTGGGCGTGGGCGCCAACATGGCGCTCGGCTGCGACCTCGTGGTGGCCTCCGACAACGCGCGCTTCTCGGAAATCTTCGCCAAGCGTGGACTCTCGCTCGACGGCGGCGGATCGTGGATCCTGCCGCGACGCGTGGGTCTGCATCGCGCCAAGGAGTTGACCTTCTTCGCCGACATCATCTCGGCGGCCGAAGCCGATCGCATCGGTCTGGTCAATCGCGTCGTTCCCGATGGCGAACTCGACGCGTTCGTGGCCGACTGGACGCAGCGCCTGCTCGCCATGCCGCCCATCGCACTGGCGCAGTCGAAGCGCATGCTCAACAACGCCATGAACGTGACCCTCGAAGAGGCCCTCGACGACGAAGGCACGGCGCAGACCGTGAACTTCGGAACCAAGGACACGCCCGAGGCCATCGCGGCGTTTCTCGAGAAGCGCGCACCCGTCTTCAAGGGTCGCTGACACATTCACGTCGTCGGCCCTCACTAGCGTGGGGTCGATGGCTCGCCGCGCGATCGCTCTGGCTCTGATCGCCGCCGGTGGTATCACGGTGTCGATGAGCCACGGTGCAGTGGCCTCGGTGCCACCCTCGGTGCCGGTCATCAACACCACCATTCCGTCCGACTGTCCGATCCCGACGGCTCCCCGCGCAACCTTCGTCGGCTCGTTGGTGGCGGCCGATCGCCGCACCGCACGTTTCGAGGTGCGCCAACTGCGCGGCGGAAACCTCGAGGGTTTCACCGCGAACGGACTCGTCGACGTCGACTTCGGTGACGATGTTCGATTCCTCGACATCGATGTCGAGTACATCGTGGCGGCCGCGCTCGACGACGAGACCAATCGCTTGTTCTCGAAAGTGCGTGACCCCGAGCCGCTCTTCGGTGGCAATCAGGTGATCGGAATCGAAGAGCGCAACCTCGATTGCCCCGAACTCGAAGACGCGGTGCGCACCCTCACGCTCGACGGGCGCAGTGTGGAGAGCGGAGTGTTGGCGCCATTGGCCGACGATTCACGCGGTTTGCTTCGCGCGGTGGTGCTGCCGTTCGCGTGGGTGTTCGGCGGACTGGTGGGTTTGGCGATCGTCGCCAATGGTGTTCGCGCGTTGGTGGGTCGGAATCGGCGGCGTCAGGCCGCGCGGGCCGCTTCGGCGCGGGCGCGCAAGTCGGCCACGGCGAAGTCGAGACCTTCGGAGTAGCGGAACAGCGCCGTGCCGGCGATGAGCACGTTGGCGCCCGCGTTCACGGCTCCGGCAATCGTGCTGGGACCGATGCCGCCGTCGACTTCGATGTTCACGCGATCCTGCAACCCACGCGCCGCCAACAGTTCGCGCAGTTCGCGGATCTTGGGTTCCATCGACGCGATGTACGACTGGCCGCCGAAACCCGGGTTCACCGTCATCACGAGCACCATGTCGACCAGGTCGAGCACGTTGGCGACGGTGCTGATGGGCGTGTGCGGGTTGAGGGCAACCGCTGCGGTGGCGCCGAGCGAGGCGATGTTGCCGAGTGTGCGGTGCAGATGGGTGCACGCTTCGACGTGCACGATGAGTCGATTGCAGCCGGCCTCGACGTAGCGCGCCGCGAGCACATCGGGCGTGAGTGTCATCAGGTGCGCTTCGAACGGCTTCGTGGTGTGCTTGCGAGCGGCCGCGATCACGTCGGGTCCGAACGTGAGATTGGGCACGAACTGGCCGTCCATGACGTCCCACTGGAAGTGATCGACGCCGGCCGCGTCGAGGGCTTCGATCTCGGCACCCAGGCGGGCGAAATCGCACGGAAGTACCGAGGGGACGATCTGAATCGGAAGCGCCACGCCGTGAACGCTACCCGTCAGAGTCACGGCCCGAGTGAGTGCGCCCGTAGTCTCGGCTCGTCATGACCGAACCCGTGGTGCGCATCGAAAAGGTCGTTGCCGAGGGTGACGGTCTGGGCCGACTGCCCGACGGACGCGTGGTCTTCGTCGAAGGTGGACTACCGGGAGAGGTCGTGTCGATCCGCATCGTGAAGCAGTCGCGCGACTACGCACGGGCCGTGATGGTGGACGTGCTCGAAGCCAATCCCGATCGTGTCGACCCACCCTGCCGTTACGTGAGTCGTGGGTGCGGCGGCTGCGACCTTCAACACGCGTCCATCGAGCTGCAGCGACGCATCAAGGTCGACATCGTGCGCGAGTCACTCGTCCGCATCGGGCGGCTCACCGACCCCGACGTCGTTCTCGGCCCGGTGCACAATCAGCCGTTCGGGTATCGCACGACCATCCGCGTGGCTCGTGGCGAGGGCGGTCAGGTGGGTTTCCGGCGTCGCTCGTCGCACGACGTCGTGCCGGTGACCGCCTGTCTGGTTGCTCATCCCACTCTCAATGCGGCTCTCGAGACGGTTCGCGTCGGTTCGGACGTCGACGACATCGCGATCAGAGTGTCGACGGTCGACGACGCCATCACCTGGTGGGCCGAACCCGATGCACACGACGTGTCGGGGTTGTCCGAACGCGGTGGACCCGATGCTCGCCTCGTGGAGCGGGTGCACGATCGCGACTTCGTGGTGTCGGCCGGGTCGTTCTTCCAGTCGTCACCGCTCGCCGCCGAAGCATTGGTCGATGCGGTGCGACGCGCGCTGGGTGATCCGAGCACTTGGCCCGACGGCGACGTGGTGGACGCGTACTCGGGCATCGGCCTCTTCGCGGCTCTGGCGGTTCCGGCCGATCGTCACGTGGTGGCCATCGAGAGCAATCCGTGGGCGTGTACCGACGCTCGGGAGAACCTGTCCGATCGCTCGGCCACGATCGTCGAGTCGCGTGTCGACGACTGGTCACCCCACGACTGCGCGATGGTGATCGCCGATCCGGCTCGCGATGGCCTGCGCGCGTCGGGTGTTGAGGTTCTCGCGAACACCAACGCGGCGGTGATCGTTCTGGTGTCGTGCGATCCCGCGTCGTTGGGTCGTGACGCGCGTCTGCTCGATGCCGCCGGGTACGACCTCGATCGGTGTGAAGTTCTCGACCTGTTCCCCCAAACGCACCACGTGGAAGCCGTGAGTCGATTCGTGCGGCGTGAGAGGCTGTGAGCGATGCGTTTCGAAACCACCGCTGAAGTCGCCGCCGCATTGTCGTCGGGTCGTCCCGTCGTTGCACTCGAGTCGACGATTTTCTCGCACTTGGGTCTGCCGTCACCGGCCAATCGTGAAGCCCTCGAACGCTGCACCGGGGTGATTCGCGAGGCCGGTGCGACGCCGGCCATCACCGCGGTGATCGACGGTGTGGTGCGGTTGGGTTTGCACACCGACGAGCACGAGCGGATCCTGGGTCCGGCGCGGAAGATGGCCGAACGCGACATCGGCGTGGCCATCGCGCAACGGTGGCCGGTGGGCGCCACCACCGTGTCGGCCTCCGTGGCGATCGCGGCGGCCGGTGGCGTTTCGGTGTTCGCAACCGGTGGTATCGGTGGGGTTCATCGTGGTTCCGAGATCACGGGCGATGTGTCGGCCGATCTCGATGCCATCGCGAGTCATCCGGTCATCACGGTGTGCGCAGGCGCGAAGGCGTTTCTCGACCTGCCGCGCACATTGGAGTATCTCGAGACGCGCGGTGTGGCGGTCCTCGGCTGGCAGCACGACTGGTTCCCGGCGTTCTACACCCGGTCGTCGGGTCTTCGCGTTCCGCATCGGGTGGAGTCCGGACCCGAAGTGGCCGCCGTGTTCGCTGGTCGCACGCGGCTGTCGATGGGTGTCCTCGTGACCGCACCGATCCCCGAATCCGATCAACTCGATCAAGCGTTCATGGACGACGTGGTCGCGCGCGCCGTGAACGACTGCGACGAGGCCGGTGTCTCCGGTCCGGGTGTCACACCGTTCGTATTGGCTCGCATCGCCGAGGCCACGGCCGGGCGCAGCGTGCCAGCCAATCTCGCGCTGGCCGAGAACAACGCGCGGGTGGCGGCTCAGATCGCTCGCGCGGTCGCGGCTACACGCGCCTGAGACAGCGGTCGATTCGTCGGAAGAAGCGTGTGGTTGCGCGCGGGTTCTCGCGGTCGAGTCCCCACCGGGCGATCCAGGTGGTGCGACACAGCGGATGGCACAACACGCGTAGTCCGCGATTGGCGAGCCGCTTGCCGGGCATGCCTTGAACGGCGTTCACGTACCACGGTGATCCGTGCGTGGTGATCGTGACCAAGCGACGGATGTTGCGCAGCCGCGGGCGCAGCCGGGTGGCACCCTCCGGGAAGTCCCACGCGACCCCATGGGCCCACACGCGATCGAACCAGCCCTTCAGAATCGCCGGCTGCTGGCCCCACCACGTGGGGTGTACCAAGACCAGCGCCTCGCACCACATGAGATCGGCGAAGTGTGATGCGAGGTGTGGTTTGGTTTCGGGTGCGTCGAAATGCGCTTGCTTCTCGGCCCGGCTGAGCCGCGAGTCGAAACCTTCGGCGTACAGATCACGTACCCGAACGTCGTGACGCCCGGTCTCGAGTGCAGCGGTGACGCGACGCAGAACCTCGCGGTTGAGCGATTCGGTGCCGGGGTGAGCGAACACCACGAGAACGCGAGTCATGACGACGACCTCATCGGATCGCCGCCATCGACGATTCGACTGCCCTCAGGAAGTCGCGACGCCGCTCCGGGGTCTGGCCGTCGAGCGCGTACAGCGCGCGCCAGGTGACAGTGGTGCGGCGTCCGCAGGCGACGCGCAACGTGCGCGCGATGGTGCGCCGGCCGTTGTCGTTGATGGCCTTGATGTACCACCACGGCGAACCCGAGGTGGTCACGCCCACCACGTGACGAACGTGAGTGAGACCCGGTCGCACCCGTTGCGTGCGGGGATCGAGAGTGAACGCCGTACCCATCACGAGCGTGCGTTCGAACCAGGACTTGAGG
>CAZELU010000002.1:0-3764 GCA_964513215.1 uncultured Bifidobacterium sp. | reverse complement strand
ATCGAGAGTGAACGCCGTACCCATCACGAGCGTGCGTTCGAACCAGGACTTGAGGATGGCGGGCACGCTGCTCCACCACGTGGGGTACACGAACACGAGAATCTCGGCCTGTTTCACGAGTCGAGCGTGCTCGGCCACCATCGGGTCGACGATCGGCTGGTCGGTTGTGTAAGCCGTCCATTCGGTGGGGGAGAGCGCCCCGGCGTAGTCGAGGGCGTACAGGTCGAGGAACGACACCTGATGACCAGCCGACGACAGGCCGCGGACGACAGCATCGGCCAGAGCCCGGTTGTACGACTCGGGGTCGGGGTGCGCGAAGACGACCAGGGCGTTCATGAGGCGGACCGCGGGACCGCGCGGATCATGGTGCACCCCCAGGGATTCGAACCCTGAACCAATGGATTAAGAGTCCACTGCTCTGCCGTTGAGCTAGAGGTGCCTGACGCAAAGTACGAGTGTAGGCGCCGACTGGGGTGAACGAGGGGAATCGAACCCCCGGCCTTCAGGGCCACAACCTGACGCTCTAACCGACTGAGCTACGTCCACCATGAACTCGCAAAGTCTGCCAGCAATACCTGCGATTCCCACGATCTCCCAACGACATCTGTCCGGAAATCCCCGGGTTTTGCTGGGGCGACGCGAAGCCGTCGAGTCGTCGCGAGCGGCCTTCGAATTGCCTTGCTAGGGTGACGGGAACTCTGAAGGAGTTGATATCCGTGTCAACCACGGACTCGTCAGTCAGCAGCGTCCGTTCGCTGGGAGAACGGGCGAAAGAGATCACGGCCCGCGAGATCGCCCGGTACGCCACGCGTACGACGGGCTCGCAGAAGGCCACCGAACGCGCTCGTCTCGTCCTGCCTCTCGGCGTACCGTCGAGTTTCCAGGCCTACGACCCGCATCCGATCGTCGTGCGCTCGGCCAAGGACGCCTACATGGTCGACGTCGATGGCAATCGCTACATCGACTACGACATGGGTTTCGGTGCGCTCTTCAGTGGCCACGTGCATCCCGCGGTTCGTCGCGCGGTCGAAGCACAGCTCGACAACGGCACGTTGTTCGTCACACCGTGCGAGTCGAACGCCGAAGTCGCCGAGATGCTCGGCGAGCGGTACGGCCTGCCCATGTGGCGCTTCACCAACTCGGGAACCGAGGCCACCATGGACGCCATTCGCGTGGCTCGCGGTGTGACGGGACGCGACAAGATCGTGAAGGTCGAGGGTGGCTACCACGGCCACCACGACGAGGTCATGATCTCCATGAAGCCACCGCTCGATCAGGCCGGCCCGGCCGACGCACCGATCCCGGTGCCGTCCACCGCGGGAGTCACCAAGGCGGTGTTGGGCGACACGATCGTCATTCCGTACAACGACCCCGAAGCCCTCGAACGAGTTCTGCGCAACGGCGACGTGGCCTGTTTCATCGTCGAGCCCGTGATGGAGAACATCGGCATCTGCTTACCGCAGCCCGGTTATCTGCAGGCCGTTCGCGAAATCACGCAGCGCTACGGAACTCTTCTCATCTTCGACGAAGTCAAGACGGGTATCACCGCGGGTTGGGGCGGAGCCACCGGGGCTCTTGGCGTCACCCCCGATCTCGTGTCGCTCGCCAAGTCGATCGGCGGCGGTCTGCCACTCGGCGCATTCGGCGGCAAGCGCGAATACATGGATCAGATCACTCTCGGTCGCGTGATCCACCTCGGCACGTACAACGGCAACCCGTTGTGCATGGCGGCGGCCAAGGCCGTGCTGTCGGAAGTGTGCACCCCCGAGGCCACCAACGAGACGATTCTGCGCAACACCAAGTTGGTCGATGCGTGCAACGACATCATCGACGCGAGCGGTGTTCCGGCTCACACGATTCAGTTCGGAGCCAAGGGCTGTGTCACGTGGGCGCCCGAGCCCATCCGCAATTACCGCGACTACAAAGCCACCAACTTCGACCTGGCGTTCGCGCAGTGGATTCACGGAATCAACCGCGGAATCCTGTTGCCGCCCGGTCTCGACGAACAGTGGCTCATCTCGATCATGCACACCGAGGCCGACGCGCTCGCGTACGCCGACGTGTTCGGCGAATTCGTCGACGAACTGCTCGCGTGACCGACAGCGGTTCAGCCGGCGCTTCTTCTCGCGTCTTTCCCGCTCTTTCTCTTTCGCGTCTCGTGTTGCGCGCCATCGTTCGCTGCTGTCCGCGGTGTGGCAGCAGGAGAGCGTGGTTCCGATCGTGGTTCGCCCAAGGTGAGCGTTGTGTCGGTTGCGGTTTGCGCCGCACACGCGGCGTCGATGGTCACGAGTTGGGTGCACTCACCATCGGACTCGTGCTCAACATCGGCCTCGTGATCGCCGCCGTGGGTATCGCGGTCGCGCTCACAGTTCCCGATGTTCCGGTGGTGACGCTCTACGTGATCCTGGCGTCGGCCGCGATCGTGATTCCGGTGGTCACCTGGCCCCTCACGCACACCATCTGGATCGCCATCGACCTTCGGGTCCGACCGGTGGGTGACGACGAGGCCGCCGAGGCTGCGGCCTGGTTGGCCGGACGCGACGGTCAGCCCAGTTGACAGGCAGCCCAGTTCACGGGCAGCCCGGCTGACGGGCACTCATCGAACATTTGATCGATCGAATGCTTGACCGAACGGGTGTTCGTAGTTACGCTCCTGTCATTCGTCCAGCGTGATCCCGGCTTCTGTGCCACACCCGTCTCGTACGGTCCCCGACACAGACACCAACAACCTCTAGAAAGGCAGAGCAATGAGCACAGACCGCGCCAAGGCCCTCGATATGGCCCTCGCCCAGATCGACAAGCAGTTCGGTAAGGGGTCCATCATGCGGATGGGCGAACAGACCTTCAAGGGCATCGAAACCGTCTCCACGGGCGCCCTGGCCCTCGACGTGGCCCTCGGTGTGGGCGGACTGCCTCGCGGCCGCGTCGTCGAGATCTACGGCCCGGAGTCGTCGGGTAAGTCCACCCTCGCCATGCACGTCGTGGCCGAGGCCCAGCGCAACGGCGGCGTGTGCGCCTACATCGACGCCGAACACGCCATGGACCCGGTGTACGCCCGCTCCATCGGAGTCGACATCGACCAGCTGCTCATCTCGCAGCCCGACACCGGCGAACAGGCCCTCGAAATCGCCGACATGCTCGTGCGCTCGGGTGCCCTCGACGTCGTGGTCATCGACTCGGTGGCGGCCCTCACGCCGAAGGCCGAAATCGAAGGCGACATGGGCGACAGCCACGTGGGTCTGCAGGCCCGCCTCATGAGTCAGGCGCTGCGCAAGCTGACCGCCAACCTCAACAAGTCCAACACCATCGCCATCTTCATCAACCAGTTGCGCGAGAAGATCGGCGTGATGTTCGGTTCGCCCGAAACCACACCCGGTGGTCGTGCGCTCAAGTTCTACTCGTCGGTTCGTCTCGACATTCGCCGAATCGAGTCCATCAAGGACGGTGCCGAAGTCGTGGGTAACCGCACCCGCGTGAAGGTCGTCAAGAACAAGGTGGCGCCGCCCTTCCGTCAGGCCGAGTTCGACATCATGTACGGCAAGGGCATCAGCCGCGAAGGAACACTCCTCGACATGGCGGTCGATCTGGGCATCGTGAAGAAATCCGGGGCCTGGTTCACCTACGACGGCGAGCAGATGGGTCAGGGTCGTGAGAACGCCAAGTCGTTCTTGACCGAGAACCCCGAATTGATGGTCGACATCACCGAGAAGGTGCGTACGGCCTCGGGTCTCGCCGGTTCGGGTGAGGGCTTCGAGGCCACCGAC
>CAZELU010000001.1:26091-94150 GCA_964513215.1 uncultured Bifidobacterium sp. | reverse complement strand
CGTGCGTCTCCCTGACGGGAACGGCGTCGAAGTCTGCCGCGAGGTACGTAGTGAGTGGCCCGACGTGTATTGCCTCATGCTCACCTCGTATTCGGATGACGAAGCGTTGTTCGAAGCGATCATGGCCGGCGCTTCCGGATACGTGCTGAAACAGATTCGGGGCAACGAATTGATCCACGCCGTCACACGGGTCGCCACGGGAGAGTCTCTCCTCGACCCGGCTGTCACGGGCCGCGTTCTCCGCCGCTTGCGCGAGCCTTCGGAAGAAGACGAACGGCTGGCGCGACTCACCGAACAAGAGCGAAAGATTCTCGATCTCATCGCCGAGGGATTCACCAATCGTCAGATTGGTGATCGCCTGCACCTGGCCGAGAAGACGGTGAAGAACTACGTGAGCAACCTGCTCGCCAAACTCGACATGGAACGGCGGACCGAGGCGGCTGTGTTCGCGGCGCGTCTGGAGATCTCGAAGAGTCGTCGCACCGACGACTGACCGCGTCAGCCGTGGCGCGCGATGGAGTCGACGGCGGCCAAGAGGCGATCGACGTCGGAGTGCTCGATGTACCGGACGATGCCAGCCCGCACCACACCACCCGATTGGGCCAGACCGAGTTGGTGCACCACTTCGACGGCGTAGGCGTGACCGTCCCACACCGCGATCTTCTGTTCGGCGAGGCGTGTGGCCACGACCGACGGGGCCACTCCGTCGACCACGAAGGCCGCCGTGGGTGCGCGCAGCACGGGATTGGTGGGTCCGATGCGACGAACGCCGGTGATGGCACCGAGTCCGTCCCAAAGGTGGGCGAACACGTCGCTCTCGTAACGCGCCAACGAGTCCATGCCCTCTTCGAGAAGGAAGCGGGCGGCCGCATCCACACCGGCGATCGCTTCGAAGTTGGGCATTCCGGTCTCGGGTTTGCGCGGTCCGGCGTCACCAGCCGGACGGACACGCCACCAGTCGAGTTCGGCCATGAGCTCGGGCTTGCACCACAGCACGCCCGAGTGAGGCGCGTACCACTTGTAGGGCGACGTCACGAGCGCATCGCAATCGAGCGCGGTGATGTCGATGCGGTGATGCGGTGCGGCCGCCACGGCGTCGACGTACACGCGGGCCCCGACCGCGTGAGCCGCTTCGATGATGGGCGGCAGGTCGGGCATCGTGCCGAGAAGATTGGACGCCATGGGCACGGTGACCCATCGGGTTCGGCCGTCGATGAGAGCGATGACCGATTCGGGTGAGAGGACGCCGGTGGCCGAATCGAACTCGGCGAGAACGTGTTCGGCGCCCGAGCGTGCGCAGGCGCGACGCCAGGGCATGACATTGGAATCGTGATCGAGTCGTGTTCCGACGATGCGGTCACCCGGACGAAGCGTCTCGCTGACGGCATTGGCGAACGCCATGTTGAACGTGGTGGTGTTCGTGCCGAAACTGAATCCGGCCGGATCGGCTCCGAACAACTGTCCGAGCGTCACGCGAGTGCGGTCGAGCAGCGCCTGGCATTCTTGTGCCGCGGCGAACGGCCCACCGGCGGCTGCGGTGCTGCCCGAGGTCATCCAATCGGTCATGGCCGTGATGGCCACGTCGACCACTTGAGTTCCCGATGGTCCGTCGAAACGCGCCCACTCTCCGGCCGAACCGGCCAGGGCGGGGAACCGGTGGCGTAGTGACGACACGTTCAGCGCTGGGCTTTACGCAGACGCTTGGCGGCGCGCCCGATGGGGGCGATGTGCCGACCGTCGAGGTCACCCAACTCCACACCGTTCACGAATTGCACGCGGTAGCGCTGCCAGTTGAAGCCGTTGGCGAGGAGAACTCGCCCTTCGGTGCCCGCCGGCACGTCGGCCAGATCGACGGAGGCCACGACCTTGTCGCGCAGTCGGAGGTCGAGCTGATTCGGGTGGGGCTTGGCGAGGGCATGGGGCTTCCACGTCGTCATGGTGTCCATCTTGGCGCATGGCGGGGCGGGGCGCACGTTTCGGGCCGCCGGTACACTTCGCACCCTGTGAAAACGACATGTGAAGCCCACGAGGGCAACAAGGTCGTGCTCTCCGTCGAAATCGACGAGGCCGACTTCTCCCGCGACATCGACGCTGCGCTCTCCAAGATCGGCCGCGATCTCCGTCTCCCCGGCTTCCGTCAGGGCAAGGCACCGCGCAAGGTGCTCGAAGCCCGTATCGGTCTCGAAGCGGCGCGCGGTCAGGCCCTCCAGGATTCGATCCCGCAATATCTCGCCCGCGCAGTGCGCGAGAACGACGTCGACATCATCGCCACCCCTGAGATCGAGATCACGGGTGGTCAGCTCGCCGGTCCGGTCACGTTCAAGGCCACCTGCGAGGTTCGACCGGTCGTGACCGTGCCCGGCTACGCCGGCCTGCGCGTCGAGATCGATGCGCCCACGGTGTCCGATGCCGACATCGACGACGTGGTGACCGCCGAACTCCGTCGCCAGGGAACACTCACCGACGTGTCACGTCCAGCCGGAGTCGGCGACTTCGTGGTGGTCGATCTCGTCGGCTCACGCGATGGCGCACCGGTCGCCGGCCTCGCGGTCGACGACTGGTCGTACGAGATCGGCAAGAAGTGGGTATCACCCGAGTTCGACGACAAGTTGACCGGGGCGTCGGCCGGAGCCGAACTCACATTCACCGACACCCCCAACGGCACCGAAGAACCCGCCGACTTCGTGGTCAAGGTGACGTCGGTTCAAGAGCTCGTGGTTCCCGATCTCACCGACGAGTGGGTTGCCGCCAACGTCGAAGGTTTCGACACCATTGCCGCCTGGAAGGCGTCGGTTGCCGAGCGCATGACCGAGGCTCGCTGGAACCAGGTCCGCAACTCGCTGGTCGAGAAGGTCACCGACGCATTGGTCGAACTCGTGTCGGTCGATGCTCCCGAGTCGATGGTGTCGGCCGATCTGCAACGTCGGGTTCAGAACGTCGTTCGCCAGTTCGCGTCGCAGGGAATGGACCTCGAGCAGTGGCTGCAGGCGACCGGTCAGGAGCCGGCCACGTTCGTCGAATCGTTCCGTCCGGCCTCCGTGAAGGCGGCCAAAGTCGATCTGGCTCTGCGCGCCGTCGTGGAAGCCGAAGGACTTCAGGCCGATGACAACGACGTCGAACGTGAACTGGCCGGAATCGCCGATCGTTCGAACGATGACGCCATCCGTCAGCAGATGATGTCGGGATCGAAAAAGAAGCCCAAGTTGATCACCGTCGACCAGGTGCGCGCCGCGTATCAGGCGAACGACGCGCTCGTCGACCTGGCGGCCGAGATCTCCAAGAGCAAGGCCCTCGACTGGCTCGTGCACAACGTCACGTATGTCGACCCCTCCGGTGCCACACTGGACAGCGACACTGTGGTCGGCCACTCGGCTGCCGATCACCAGCACGACCACGACCATCAGCACGACCACGACGGGACCGACTCATGAATCTCGATGCGTTCAACTACTACGTCCCCACGGTCGTCGAGCAGACCAACCGCGGTGAGCGGGCCTACGACCTCTACAGCCGGTTGCTGAAGGAGAACATTCTCTTCCTCGGCACCCCCATCGACGACACGATCGCCAACCTCGTCTGCGCTCAGCTCATCCATCTCGAGAGCGAGAACCCCGACAAGGACATCAACATCTACATCAACAGCCCTGGTGGCGACATCACGGCGCTGTTCGCGATCTACGACACGATGCAGTTCATCAAGAACGACATCGCCACCATCTGTCTCGGCCAGGCGGCCAGCGCCGCTGCCGTTCTGCTCGCCGCCGGAACAAAGGGCAAGCGTCTCGCTCTGCCGCACAGCCGTGTGCTCTTGCACCAGCCGTACGGTCAGGTCGGTTACGGACAGGTGACCGATCTCGAGATCGCCGCCAAGGAGATCCTCCGTATGCGCGATCTGCTCGAAGAAATCCTGGCTCGCCACACCGGACAGCCGATCGAGCGCATCCATGCCGACACCGATCGTGACTTCGTGATGGAAGCATCTGAGGCGCTCCAGTACGGAATCATCGACGACGTGATCTCCAGCCGCGCGGTCGTCGACCGAGGCGGACCCATCCGCTGACCTGCGTCTTTCGGGGTTCTGTTCAAGGTCTTGACGCAAATCGCCGACAACAGGGTCGGCCATCCGTCAGACTGTGAACCCGAAGGAGGGTAGACGTGGCGAAATTCGGTGACACCGGCGAAATCTTGAAATGCTCGTTCTGCGGTAAATCGCAGAAGCAGGTCAAGAAGCTCATTGCCGGCCCTGGCGTCTACATCTGCGACGAGTGCATCGATCTCTGCAACGAGATCATCGAGGAAGAGGTCAGTGAAGCCTCCGACTTGAAGATGGACGATCTCCCGAATCCGCGCGAGATCTGTACGTTCCTCGACGAGTACGTGGTGGGCCAGACCCAGGCCAAGAAGGTTCTGGCCGTCGCCGTCTACAACCACTACCGACGCATTCAGTACCAGAAGGACAACGTTCTCGCGAAGCGCGACGAAGTCGAACTGGCCAAGAGCAACATCCTTCTCCTCGGGCCCACCGGCTGCGGCAAGACGCACCTGGCTCAGACTCTCGCGCGCATGCTCAACGTGCCGTTCGCCATTGCTGACGCCACCGCGCTCACCGAGGCCGGCTACGTGGGCGAAGACGTCGAGAACATTCTCTTGAAGCTCATCCAGGCCGCCGACTTCGACGTGAAGAAGGCCGAGACGGGCATCATCTACATCGACGAGATCGACAAGATCGCGCGTAAGAGCGAGAACCCGTCCATCACCCGTGACGTATCGGGTGAAGGTGTGCAGCAGGCGCTGCTCAAGATCCTGGAAGGCACCGTGGCCTCGGTTCCTCCGCAGGGTGGCCGCAAGCATCCACACCAAGAATTCATTCAGATCGACACGACCAACGTGCTCTTCATCTGCGGTGGTGCGTTCGCCGGCCTCGACAAGATCATCGAGCAGCGCATCGGCCACAAGGGAGTCGGCTTCCACGCCACGGTGCGTAGCAAGGCCGAAAAAGATCCCGGCGAGTTGTTCTCGCAGGTGCTCCCTGAAGACCTCTTGGCGTTCGGGCTCATCCCCGAGTTCGTGGGTCGACTGCCCATGGTCGGTGCGGTGCAGAACCTCGACATGGATGCCTTGGTGAAGATCCTCGTCGAACCCAAGAACGCGCTCGTGAAGCAGTACCAGAAGTTCTTCGACTTCGAAGACGTCGAACTCGAACTCACCGAGTCGGCGCTCAATGCGGTTGCTGAACTCGCGCTCAAGCGCGGTACTGGCGCGCGTGGTCTGCGCGCGATTCTCGAAGACGCATTGCTCAACACGATGTACGAGCTGCCGGGCCGCAACGACGTGGCCCGCGTGGTCGTCGATGCCGACACGGTCACCGCCAAGGTTCCGCCCACGCTGGTGCCCCGCGCCGCGGTGCGTTCGCAGCGGCCGCGCCGCGCTGCGAGTTGATGGACTACCAGCAAGCGCTCGACTACCTCGACGAACACGCCACCTACGAGAAGACCGGCCGAATCGAGTCGCCTTCTCTGGCCACGATCGAGCGTCTCTGCGCCGCCATGGGCGATCCGCAACATTGCGCTCCGGTCATTCACATCACCGGCACCAACGGCAAGGGCTCGACCGCCCAGATGATCACCCGTTTGCTCGTGGCCAGCGGCCTTCGGGTGGGTACGTACACCAGTCCGCACCTCGAGCGCGTCAACGAACGCATGATGATCGACGGCGTTCAGATCTCCGATCACGACTTCGGCGAGCAAGTGGGTGCGATCGCCGATCTCGAGATCATCGCCGGGGTTCGGCCCGGCTATTTCGACACCTGTACTGCGGCGGCTTTCCGCTGGTTCGCCGATCAGGCCGTCGATGTGATGGTGATCGAAGTCGGACTGCTCGGTCGATGGGACGCCACCAATGTGGCCGACGCTCAGGTGGCGGTCATCACCAACATCGGTCTCGATCACATGGAGTTCGCCGGACCGACGCGCGCCCACATCGCGCGCGAGAAGGCGGGAATCATCAAGTCGGCTTCGGCCGTCGTCACCGGTGAAACCGATCCAGAGATGATCGAGATCTTCCGGGCGGCCGGCGGCACATCGTTGCTCGTGCGCGACACCGACTTCGCCGTCGACGCCAACGAACTCGCACTCGGTGGTCGTCTCGTCGTGGTGCGAACTCCCACCACCATCTACCCCGACGTGTTCGTGCCGCTGCACGGTCGGCACCAGGCCGACAACGCAGCGGTGGCCATCACGGCAGTCGAAACGTTCTTCGCCCGCCCTCTCGACGACGACGTGATCGCCGAAGCCATGGCCTCGGTGATCATGCCGGGCCGTTTCGAGTTGCTGGATCATCAACCCTTGGTGATCGTCGACGGCGCACACAACCCGGCCGGCGGCGACGTGTGTGCGAGTGTGTTCTTCGAAGACTTCGATCCCGCCGGTCGGCGCATCCTGGTGGTCGGGTGCCTGCGCGGTCGAGAACCGGTCGAGATGCTCGAGGCCCTCCGGGCCGACGAATTCGACGTGGTCGTGTGCTGCACCGCTCCGTCACCGCGCGGTCGACCGGCCTCCGAACTGGCCGAGGCCGCGCGCAGCATCGGGTGCGACGACGTGCGCGTGGTCGCCACCGTGGAAGCCGCGCTCGACGAGGCCCGGCACGAGGCCGGTGCCGACGACGCGATTCTGGTCACGGGCTCCCTCTACGTGGTGGGGGCGGCCCGGCCACACGTACTCGACCGATAGCGTCGATCCTCATGTCCGATCGCACCCTCGTCCTGTTGAAGCCCGATGCTGTCGAGCGCGGCCTGGTGGGAACCATCCTCAGCCGTTTCGAGTCGAAGAACCTGAAGCTGGTGGCTCTCGACCTGCGCACGCTCGACGCGGCCACCTTGGCCCGTCACTACGAAGAGCACGTGGGTAAGGGTTTTTACGCCGACCTGGTGGCCTTCATGTCGCGCGGACCGGTCGTAGCGCTGGTCGTGGAAGGCCCCGAGAACACCTGGGAGGTCGTACGCACCATGATGGGAGCCACCAACCCGCGTACCGCGGCTCCCGGGACCATCCGTGGTGACCTGGGGATTCTCTTCACCGAGAACCTGGTCCACGGTTCCGACTCCCTGGCCTCGGCCGAGCGGGAGATCGGGATTTTCTTCCCGAATCTGTAACATTTCCCCCTCACGGGGCGAGGAGGTGCGGTCATGGCCCGGAGCAACCCGCTGGCCCTCGGCCGCGACATCGCAATCGATCTCGGAACCGCCAACACCCTGATTTACGTCCGGGGACATGGTGTGGTTCTCAACGAACCCTCGGTCGTCGCCCTCGACGTGGCCGACGGTCGCCCGGTCGCGGTGGGCCTGGAAGCCAAACGCATGATGGGCCGGACCCCCGGACACATCCGCGCCGTGCGACCGCTGAAGGACGGCGTGATCGCCGATTTCGAAGTCTGCGAGAAGATGCTGCGCTACTTCATCCAGAAGGTGCACAGCAGCCGCTGGAGCAAACCCCGCATGGTGATCTGTGTTCCGTCCGGCATCACCGGGGTCGAACAGCGCGCGGTTCAGGACGCCGCCGAGTACGCCGGGGCGCGCAAGCCCGTGCACATCATCGAAGAGCCCATGGCGGCGGCCATCGGTGCCGATCTGCCGGTGCACGAACCGAGCGGCAACATGATCGTCGACATCGGCGGCGGCACCACCGAAGTCGCCGTCATCTCCCTGGGTGGCATCGTCACCGCACAATCGTTGCGGGTCGCTGGCGACGAACTCGACGAAGCCGTCATGCAGTACCTCAAGAAAGAGTTCTCGCTCGCCGTCGGTGAGCGGACTGCCGAGGACATCAAGATCCAAATGGGTTCGGCCTGGCCGATGGAGGAAGAGATGACCGCCGACGTGCGCGGTCGCGACCTCATCAGCGGTTTGCCCCGAACCATCTCCCTGTCCACCGAGCAGGTGCGCGAAGCGCTCGCCGAACCGGTGTCGGCGATCGTCGACACCGTGCGCACCACCCTCGACAAGACCCCGCCCGAATTGGCCGCCGACATCATGCATGTCGGCATCACCCTCACCGGGGGCGGAGCACTCCTCGCTGGCATCGATCGTCGTCTCGCTCACGAGACCGGGATGCCGATCAACATCGCACCCGATCCGCTCTACTCGGTGGTTCTGGGTTCGGGTCGGGCACTCGAGAACATCGAGGCCATGCGCGGCATGCTCTCGCAGACCGACGAGTGACCCCATGTTCTCGATGAGCCGACGACGAGCCGTCGTCCTGCTGGCTCTCTCGTCCATTCTCCTGATCACTCTCGACCTACAGGGCAACGCCGTGGTCGACGGTGTGCGGCGGGCTTTCGGCACGGTGTTCCAGCCGCTGCAGGACGCTGGCCGGGTGATCACGCGTCCCATCGGCAACGCGTGGCGTGGAATCACGCAATACGACGATCTCGAAGCCGAGAACGAGCGTCTACAGGACCGCATCGATCAGCAAGAGGGCGCGTTCATCGCGGCTCTGGCGACCGCGCGTGACGCGCAGGAACTTCTCGCTCTGAATGGCATCGACGATCTCACCGACATCTCGTCGATCACCGCGCAAGTGGTGGGCGAGAGCCCGACCAATTTCTCGCAGACGGTCGAGATCAACCAGGGGAGCAGTGACGGCCTGCGCGTCGGGATGCCGGTCGTGAATGCGGCCGGTCTGGTGGGCAAGGTCACCGAAGTGTTCGCCAACCGATCGATCGTGATGTTGGCCACCGACGTGTCGTACGCGATCCCGGTTCAAGTTCTGAACTTGCCCGAACCCGAGCCGGTTGCGACCACGACGACCGTGCCGACCACCACGACCGTGCCGACCACAACGACGACACCGACAACGACCACGACGGCTCCCACGACCACGAGTCCGGTGGGCGCGGCCGCCGCGATCACGTCCACGTCGATCACGCCGTCACCGTCGACGAGTATCGCTCCGGTCGTCACTTCCATCGCCCCGGTCCTCACGGTTGCTCCGCCCACCACCCAGCCGACCCCTTCGTCGGTGGTCGACATCAACTCCTTGCCGGCGGCCGAGACCGGAGCCTTCCGAGGACGCGGTCCCGATCGCGCCCCGATCGTCGAGTTCGTCGATCAGAGTTCGCGCTTCGGTGAAATCAAGGTGGGCGCCGTCGTCATCACCGCGGGCGGGTCGAAGAGTCTCGCGCCACGCGGCATCGTGATCGGCCGGGTCGTCAAGATCGTCGAGCGAAGTGGCACCTCGGGTGCTGTGCTCGAGGTTCGCCTGACTGCTCGTCTCTCCACGCTCAACTTCGTGCGCGTGTTGCTGTACCAACCGGCGGTGAGTCGATGATCGAACTCATCAACCGCCCGGTGGTTCGATTGACTCTCATCGGACTCATCGCACTCGTGGTACAGACGACCCTGCTCGCCGATCTCGAATTCGATGGCATTGCGCTGCAGATCATGCTCGCGTTGTCGATCGGCGCGGGCATCTCTGGTGGTTCCGAGCGCGGAGCCCTGGCGGGCTTCATGTTCGGATTGATGTTCGACCTGGTTCTCTCGAGCCCGCTCGGCCTCACGGCGTTGGTCTACGGACTGGTCGGATTCCTCGCCGGCTATGCGAACTCTCTCGCAGTCGCCAATCCGTGGTGGCTCAACGCACTGATCGGCGCCGGTGGTTCGGCCGCCGCGACCTTCGCGTACCCGGTCGTGGCCACGTGGGTCGGCGTCGACGGTTGGCTCACGACTCGGGTGATCGAGGTCGCCATCGTCGTGGCGTTGGCCAACGCTCTCGTCGTCCCGCTGGCCGCACCCGTGATGCGCTGGGGGCTCGTCATCAAGCGTCGTGCGCGTTTGGCGCCGCCGCCGGAGATCTTCGCGTGAGCCGCGATCGTCGCACCAGCCGTCTGGCCGCGATCGGCACGATCGGGGCGCTGATGTTCTCGGTGCTCGGACTGCGCATGTGGTTCCTCCAGGTCGTGGATGCGCCGGCTCTCGAACAACGTGTTCAAGCCAACAAGACCCGCACGGTCAAGCTGCTTCCCGAACGTGGCCGTATCTTCGATCGCGAAGGTCGAGTTCTCGCCGACAACGAACGGATCCTCACCATCACCGTGGCCTGGGAGGCGATGCGCGACGACGACGCTCGGCGCGAACTGTTCACGCGACTCTCGCCAGTCCTCGATCTTCCGATCTCCGACATGGAAGGTCGCTACCAGAGCAACCGGTACAGCCCGTTGCTCCCCATGCCGTTGAAAGAGGGCGTCGGAGAAGACGTTGCGCTGTATCTCATCGAGAGAGTCGAAGACTTTCCAGGCATCGACGTGACGAATCAATGGCGCCGCGACTACCCGTACGCTCCGCTGGCGGCTCACGTCGTCGGCTATCTCGGAGCCATCACCGAGTCCGACGCGGATCAATACCGCGATCTCGGTTACGACCTCAACGAACGAGTCGGTCAATTCGGGGTCGAAAAGATCTTCGAGCCGTATCTGCGCGGGACGCCTGGTTTCGTGAAGTACGAAGTCGATTCGCGCGGGGCGATCCTGAGCGAAGTCGAGCGGGTCGAGCCGGTCGCCGGAATGGATCTGCAGTTGGCGATCGACCTCGACCTGCAGCAGTACGCCGAGCTGGCCCTCGAGACGCAATTGCGACTGCGTCGATTCGTCGAGACGTGTCAGGCCCGGGACGAAAACGACCTTCCGGTCAAACCTCAGTTCCCCGAGTGCCAGAACCTCAAGGCGCCGGCCGGGTCGGTCGTGCTGTCGAACTTCGACACGGGGGAGATCCTCGCTTTGGCGAGTTATCCGACGTTCGACAACCGCTGGTTCACGTCCACGTTGTCGGGTGACAAATTCGCGCAGATCTTCCCTCGCACCGACGATCCTGACCGGTCGATTCTCGTCAATCGAGCGATCCAGGGCCAGTACAACCTGGGATCGAGTTTCAAACCTTTCGTCGTGTACGCCGCGCTCGATTCTGGACAGTTGCCGGGCGGCCCCACGTACACGTACCTCGACCGTGGCACGTACACGCTCACGAGTATCGACGAGCAGACGTGTCAAGTGGTCAAATGCATCTACCGAAACGCTCTCTGCGGCGGCAGTCGTTACCCGTGTCGCTACGGACGGGTCGGAGTCGAAGAGGCTCTCGCCGTTTCTTCCGACACTTTCTTCTACAAGATCGGTGAGGAGATCTTCTCCGAGCGTGGTGGTCAGCCGATCCTGCAGGAGGAAGTCCGCAAGTTCGGTTTCGGTTCGAAGACGGGTATCGATCTGCCCTTCGAGTCGGCCGGCCGTGTTCCCGACAAGGAATCCAAGCGCAAACTCGTCGAGACCGGGGTGCTGTTGGAGGGCGAGAGCCCCAACTACCTCGTCGGTGACAACGTGCAGTTGGCCATCGGTCAGGGACTCCTCGCCGCATCACCGATCCAGTTGGTGCAGGCCTACGGCGCGCTCGGCAACGGCGGGAGAGTGAATCGTCCGCTCATCGCGGTGGCGCTGCTCGAGCCCGGAACCCCCGACAGTGCGATCGTGGGTGTGGCCGACCTTTCGAAGTCGCGAGTCGCTCTGCAACTCAACGAGCCCAACGTGATTCGAAACCTCGAGATCGATCCCGAGTTCCTCGCGCCCATCAAACGTGGACTGCAGCGTGTGATCACCGGACCGGGTGTCGACAACGAGCGCTACCACGCAACCACCGGCGAGCGCCTCTTCTCGAGTTACCCGTACGAAGTGCTTCCCATCGCTGGCAAGACCGGAACGGCTCAGGGTGCCGCTGGTCTGCCCTGGAACGACTCGTCGGCGTTCGCGGCGTTCAGCCTCGACGGCAATCAGCCCTACGTCGCTTCGGCGTACCTCGAGAAGTCGGGATACGGATCGCGGGCGGCCGCTCCGGTCGTGAAGTGCATGTTCATGGCTCTGGCCGGTGCGGTGAAGACGCCAGCGGTTGCGCCGTCCAACCCGCTCGACGTCACCACGTCGTTCGCGGCACCCGATCGAAAGTTGCCCGACAACCGCTGTCTCGGTGGCGGAACAACCGGAGGTCGCGACTGATGGCCCTGCCCATCCTGCAGCGCAAACCCGACGGTGGACTCGGCAACATCCGTTCGAGCCCGGGTCAACCGAGTCGCAACATCGACTGGCTCATTCTCGCGCCGGTCGCTTTGCTCGGGATCATCGGCACCTTCGCCATCTACAGCGCCACGTTCTGGAAAGTCGACGACGATCCGTACTGGTACACGCTGCGACAGGTCCTGTTCCTGATCGTCGCCGTGGTGGTGATGATCGCGGTCATGTCGTTCGACTACACCTTGCTGCGAGAACGAGCCTTCTTCCTGTACGGATGCGCGGTCGTGGCTCTGGTGTTGGTGCTAGCGGCTGGTGCGTTGCGCGGGGGCGCTCGTCTGTCGTTCGACTTCGGACCGGTGTCGTTCCAACCGGCCGAGTTCGCCAAACCAGCCGTTGTTCTCGCGTTGGCGTCGTACTTGTCCGAGGTCCGCGAAGAATCACTGAGCTATTCGCGGTTCATCGGCGGGCTGGTCGTCGTCGGCATTCCGACCGTTCTGATCATCGTTCAACCCGACCTCGGCTCGGCATTCGTGATGATCGTCGGGGCCCTCACGATCCTGCTCATGGCCGGCGCGAAACTTCGCTATCTCGCGCTCATCGCGTTCCTCACTGTCATCACGGTGGCGGCCGCCGTGGTGGCGGGCATCGTCGACCGCTATCAGTTGCGTCGCATCGAAGCCTTCCTCAATCAGAACTCCACCGAGGACGGCTTGAAGGACTTGGTTCTCCAGGTTCGCTTCGCCAAACGCGCAGTTGCCACCGGTGGTTGGTGGGGCAAGGGTTATCTCGACGCGCCGCTCACCAACGGCAAGTTCATCCCGGTCCAGCAGAGCGACTTCATCTTCTCGGCGATCGCCGAACAGTTCGGCATGATCGGCGGCGGCATCGTCCTCGCGTTGTTCGGCCTTCTCCTCTTCCGTATCTGGCGAGTGGCCCATCTGAGCAAGGACGCATTCGGCAGCTACATCTGCGCGGGCGTGTTCGGAATCGTGATGTGGCACGTGTTCCAGAACATCGGCATGACCATGGGAATCATGCCGGTCACCGGAGTTCCCCTTCCGTTCCTCTCGTACGGCGGTTCGTCCTTGGTCGCGTTCGCGATCCTCGTCGGCCTGGTCGAGAGCGTCCATATGCGCCGAATGCGCTGAGACCCCTGGGTAGGATCGCAGAAATGACTTCCCTCTGGTCGCGGGTCGAACCGTTGCTGGCGAGGGTGCGCAAACCAGCCCGCTACATCGGGTGCGAGGACGGGGCCATCGAGCCGCGTCACGGTCAGGGCAAAGTCGCCTGGCTGCTCGCGTATCCCGATGTGTACGAGGTCGGCCTGCCCAATCAAGGGCTGCAGATCCTGTACGAGATCCTGAATGAGCGCCCCGACGCCGTCGCCGAGCGTACGTACGCGCCGTGGGTCGACCTCGAAGCCCTGATGCGCGAGCGTGGAATTCCGCTCTTCTCGGTCGACGCGCATCGCGCGGCCGGGGACTTCGACGTGATCGCGTTCAATCTCTCGGCCGAGCTCGTGTACACGAACGTGCTCAACATGCTCGACCTCGGGGGGATTCCGGTGCACACCGCGCGCCGCGAACCGTCCGATCCGGTGGTCGTCGTCGGCGGTCATGCCGCCTTCAACCCTGAGCCGCTGGCCGATTTCATCGACGCTGCCGTGCTGGGCGAAGGCGAAGAGGTCGTCGGCGAGATCAACGAAGTCGTGCGTGACTGGAAAGCGTCGGGTCGTACGTCGCGTGAAGGTCTGTGGCGCGAGCTCGCTCGCATCCCGGGCGTCTACGTGCCGAGTCTGTACGACGTGGTGTACGAGGGGGAGCGGACCGTCTCCATCACCCCTCGGTTCGCCGATGTGCCCGCGACCGTCACCAAGCGCACCATCTCCGACCTGGCGCAGTGGGACTATCCGCGCCGTCCGCTGGCGCCACTCACCGAAGTGGTGCACGACCGCCTGGCCGTCGAAGTGTTCCGCGGGTGCACGCGCGGGTGCCGCTTCTGCCAGGCCGGCATGATCACGCGCCCTGTTCGCGAACGGCCTGCCGAACAGGTGCGCACAATGATCACCCGCGGGCTCGAGCGCACCGGATACAACGAGGTTTCGCTCACGTCGCTGTCCACTGCCGACTTCAGCGGAATCGAAGACGTCGTATCGTCCATCGTGCCCGACCCGACCGCGTGTGGTGCTCCCACGGTGTCGTTGCCGTCATTGCGTGTCGATGCGTTCACGGTGGGATTGGCCGCCAAGGTTGCGAGCGGACGTCGGAGCGGACTCACGTTCGCACCCGAAGCCGGGACGTGGCGCCTGCGCAAGGTGATCAACAAGCTCATCACCGAAGCCGATCTGTACGGTGCGGTCGAGTCGGCCTTCGCCAATGGCTGGTCACGCACGAAGCTTTACTTCCTGACCGGATTGCCCACCGAGACCGACGACGACACCCGAGGAATCGCCGAACTCGCGGCCGGATGTGTGGCCATCGGCAAGAAGTACACCTCGCGCGCGAGTGTCACGGTGAGCCTGGGCGGTTTCGTACCCAAGGCCCACACACCGTTCCAGTGGTTCGGTCAGAACGGCGTCGACGAACTCCAGCGCAAGATCAACCTCGTTCGCGGCGCGGCGTCGCGCGGTGTGCAAGTGAAGTGGCACGACCCGCGGGCTTCACTCGCCGAAGGTCTGGCCAGTCGTGGTGATCGCCGAGTGGGTCGAGTCATCGAACGTGTGTGGCGCAACGGCGGAACCTTCCAGGAGTGGAGCGAATTCTTCGATCTCGATCGCTGGCTCGACGCGGCAGCGGCCGAAGGACTCCCGGTCGAATGGTTCACCACGCGTCACCGCACTGAAGACGAGATCTTGCCGTGGCAACACCTCAGCGCCGGCCTGCACCGCGACTTCTTGTGGGACGACTGGCGCGCATCGCTCGACGAACACGGTCTGCCTGATTGCCGTTGGACTCCGTGTTACGACTGCGGTGTCTGCACCGGCGACGGACTCGAGCACGTCGTGGCCTCGCCGATTCCGCCGGCCGGAGGAAGTCAGGGCACAGGTCAGGATCTCGCGCGCGGCGGCGACGTACCGGTGGTGGTGCGCCTGTGAAAGTGCGCCTCGCGTATTCGAAGGTCGGCAAGATCCGATTCCTCGGACATCTCGACATGGCCCACCTCTGGGAGCGCGCCTTTCGCAAGGCGAAGCTCGACGTGGCCGTGTCGGCGGGATTCACGCCCCGCCCCAAAGTGTCGTTCGGTCTCGCGTTGCCCACGGCTGGTGAGTCGCTCGTCGAAGTTCTCGACGTCGTGCTCGACCCGGCTCCCTCGGCCGAGCGCGAACTCGACGATCTGGCCCCGCGCCTGTCGGCCGTGATGCCGGCTGGTGTCGAGGTCACCGGCGCCTGGGTCGCCGGACCGCAGTCGATTCAAGAAGACGTCGTGGCCACCACGTGGGTGTTGGCCATCGATCGTGATGCCGAAGACACCGCGGCGCGAGTCGCGGCACTCGTCGCGGCACCCGAGTTCTGGATCGAACGCGAACGCAAGGGCGAACGTCGTCGCGACGACATTCGTCCGGGCATCTTCGAATTGCGGACGGACTTCGATCCGTCCGTGCTTCCGGCCGACTGGCGCTCAGAAGTGAGCGCCTCGGCACTCGTCGAAGCGGTCGTCACCACGTCCGGACGTGGTGTGCGGCCCACCGAATTGGTCGACGCACTGTTCCCGGGCGACGAGCCCTGGAACGTCATGTCACGGGTCATCCGGACCCATCAATGGATCGAGCGCACTGACGCTCCCTGCGCGCCCTTCTCGGTGCGCGCACGAAAGGAACTCCCTCATGAGCAACGAATCGCCGTCGGATAACCCGTCGACACCCCCCAAGAAGAAGCGCCGTCGCGGATCGCGTGGAGGCCGTGGCCGTTCGCGATCGCAGTCACCGCGCCCCGAATCGGCTGCCGACGCGTCGGGCCAACCGCCGACCGGTCACGCACAGCCGGTGAACCCCGACGAACTTCCCGAGCGAATCTCCGAAGGCCGCCCGAGTCCGGAAGCCGGCGCGGCGGCGGTCGTTCAGCGTCCGAAGATCGGCGACACTCGGCCGGCTCCGAAACCATCGGTCACCATGCCGGGCGGCCAGCGCGCCGGCAAGACACCCGACGGGGCGCGCGCCGATTCGAGCGGTGCATCGACGAATGCTGGCCAGGGGGCCAAGAAGAAGCGCCGTCGCGGAAGCGGCGGTGGTCGGGGTGGCGACCGCTCACGGGGTGAAGGTCGCGGTCCGGCTTCCGATGTCGACGTGCAAGAACGTCGTCGCGGACGTGAGCGCAACGGACGTCCCGTCGGGCGCTACTTCATGTGCGTTCAGGTGCGCCCGCACCTCACTCAGGTCGCCGTTCTCGAGGGTCGAAGCCTCATCGAGCATTACGTGAGCCGGCCGGCCGACGACATTTCGCAGATCCACGGCAACATCTACGTGGGCAAGGTCCAGAACGTGCTGCCCGGGATGGAAGCGGCCTTCGTCGACATCGCGACACCCAAGAACGCGGTGCTGTACCGGGGCGACGTGCAGTACGACTCCGAAGACATCGTCGACAGTCAGCCGCGCATCGAGCAGATCCTGCGGGCCAAGCAGTTGATCGTCTGTCAGGTCACCAAGAACCCCATCGGTGTCAAGGGTGCTCGCCTCACCCAGGAGGTGTCGCTGCCGGGACGGTTCGTGGTCCTCATTCCCAACTCCAAGACGTACGGCATCTCCAAGCGGCTACCCGACGACGAGCGCAAGCGTCTGCGCAACATTCTCGATCGTGTGAAGCCGGCCGAGCACGGCTTGATCGTCCGGACCGCCGCCGAGTCGGCCACCGAGCACGAATTGCGCGCTGACATGACTCGCTTGGTCGATCAGTGGAACAAGATCGAGGAAGCGGCCCGCAAGGCCACGGGGCCCACCTTGCTGTATCGCGAGCCACCGCTCGCGGTGCGCGTGATCCGCGAGGAGTTCAACGCCGAGTACCGCGGAGTCGCCATCGACGATCGCCAGCTGTACGAAGATCTTCGCTCGTACGTCGAGGCGTTCAATCCCGAGCTCGCCGATCGCATCGAGTACTACGACCCCAACGAGTCGGGTCTTCCGATCTTCGAACGCCACCACGTGCACGAGCAGGTGCACAAGGCGCTCGATCGCAAGGTGTGGTTGCCATCGGGCGGGTCGCTGATCATCGAGCACACCGAGGCCCTCACCGTGATCGACGTGAACACCGGCCGCAACGTCGGCACGTCAAATCTCGAGGCGACCGTGTTCCAGAACAACCTGGAGGCGGCCGAGGAGATCGCTCACCAGCTGCGTCTGCGCGACATCGGCGGAATCATCGTGATCGACTTCATCGACATGGAGATCAAGGAGAACCGCAAGAAGGTGGTGGATGCCTTCCGTTCGGCCCTGTCTCGCGACAAGACCCGGACCCAGGTCTTCGAAATCTCCGAGCTCGGATTGGTGGAGATGACCCGCAAGCGCATCGGAGAAGGCCTGCTCACGGCCTTCGCCGACCCGTGCGAGATCTGCGCCGGTCGAGGCGTCGTGGTCGACCACGATCTACTGGTCTGACTTGTTGTGACCCCCCATCGGCCCAGGTAGAGTCGACAGTCGCTATGTACGCAGTCATCGCAACCGGAGGCAAGCAGGTCCGTGTGGCCCAAGGCCAGCAGGTGCATGTCGAACTGCTGGGCGTCGAACAGGGCGCCGCAGTCGACTTCACCCCTGTGCTCGTGGTCGACGGCGACAAGGTCCTCGCCACGCCCGATCAACTCGCCGGCGCCAAGGTGTCGGGCCGTGTGGTCGGCACCGCCCAGGGTCCCAAGATCGACGGCTTCACGTACAAGCGTCGCACCAACCAGCGTCGTCGGTACGGACACCGTCAGCGCTATCAGGTCGTCGAGATCACGGCGATCGCGAAAGGCTGAGCCATGTCGAAGACAAAAGGTGGCGGTTCAACCCGTAACGGGCGCGACTCCAACGCGCAGCGTCTCGGCATCAAGGTGTTCGCGGGTACTCAGGTCACGGCCGGAACCATCGTGGTTCGTCAGCGTGGCACCAAGTTCCACCCGGGCAAGAACGTGGGTCGCGGTGGCGACGACACGTTGTTCGCACTCGTCGATGGTGCGGTGAAGTTCGGCGAACGGCGCGGACGCCGTGTCGTCGACGTCGTTCCGGCTGAGTAATCGCCGAACGCGACTAGATGTCGATGCCGCGCGGCAGTTTGTGCAGCGGCCAGTCGAGCAGCGCGACTCCTTGTCGGCACGCGTACCGATCGGTCATTCCGGCCACGTAGGCCACGGCCGCTGACAGCGCCTCGTCGGAACCGGACGGTGCCTGACGATGATCGGGCAGGAGTCCGGGGTGCGCCGCGTAATGCTCGACCAACGCCCGGAGCAGATCGATCACCGATTGGGCCTGGGCCCGGCTGGCCGGACGCAGATAGATGTTCTCGTAGTTGAACTTGCGGAACTGCGCGAGGGCTTCGGCAACCTCGGGTTCCATACCCACTCGACCGGTGTGGGCAGCGGCCGCGATCATGGAACGAATGAACGCGCTGAGTTGCTTCTGACGCGTGTCGCCGCAGCGTGCCCGAACCAACGGTGGAAGATTCTCGGCCGAGACGATGCCAGCCGCCACCGCGTCTTCGAAGTCGTGGCACACGTAGGCGATGCGATCGGCCCAGCTGACCACTTCACCTTCGGGTGTGGACGGGGCTGGGCGACTCCAGGAGTGGTTGCGGATGCCATCGAGCGTTTGGGCACACAGATTCAGCGGAACGAGCGTGACGTCGGCTCCCCATTGAGCGTGATCGAATCCGCCGGGAACGAACGGCGACAACGCGTCTTCGCTCGCGTGGCCGCCCGGACCGTGACCGCAGTCGTGGCCGAGGGCGATGGCTTCGGTGAGTGCGACGTTGAGGCCGAGCGGCCGGGCCACCGACACGGCCACTTGGGCCACCTCGAGCGCGTGTGTGAGTCGCGTGCGCTGATGGTCGTCGGGGAACACGAAGACTTGGGTCTTGCCGGCCAGACGACGAAACGACGTGGCATGGAGAATGCGATCGCGGTCGCGTTCGAAACAGGTACGGAACGGATCGGGATCTTCGTCGACTGCGCGTTGGCCGGCACCGACCGACCGGGTGGCCAAGCGGGCCATGGTCCGGTCGAGTTGGTCTTCGCGTGCGGCGCGTTCGACGAGGCCGACCTCACCGGTTCCGGCCCACGAATCGGCGTGAGCGAGTGTGATGGCGTCGTCGCGAGTACCGGCCATGGTGCTGGCCCAGCGTTCGGCCCGTTCGGCGATGTCGGGATCGACCGGTGACTCGTTCACGATCGTCAGGCTACGACGGGGGTGTGGCAGTAGGTTGATCGCATCATGAGCCAGTTCGTCGACGAGTGCCAGTTGAACGTGCGCGCCGGCGACGGGGGAGCCGGATGCGTGTCGTTCCGCCGTGAAGGTCCTGTTGCCATGGGTGGACCCAATGGTGGCGACGGCGGCAAGGGCGGCGACGTCTGGCTGGTGGCCGACCGCAACGTGGCGTCGTTGTTGGCTTTTCGCGATCACCCGCACCGAATCGCCGGCAACGGCGTGCACGGCAAGGGCAAAGATCTTCACGGGCGCCGCGGAGAGAGTCTCGACGTGAAGGTTCCGGAAGGAACCGTGGTGCGTGACATGTACTCCGGAGAAGTTCTGGCCGACCTGCAGAACCACGGCGATCGCTGGCTGGCCGCCCACGGTGGTCGCGGTGGGCGCGGCAACGCTCGATTCCTCACCAACCGCCGACGGGCGCCGAGTTTCGCCGAACAGGGCGAACACGGTGAAGAGCGGTGGCTCAAACTCGAACTCAAACTGATGGCCGACGTGGCGCTGGTCGGGTTTCCCAATGCCGGCAAGAGCACGCTCATCTCGGTGGTGTCGGCGGCTCGTCCGAAGATCGCGGCGTATCCGTTCACGACACTCGAACCGCATCTGGGTGTGGTGCGCATCGACGACGACACCGACTTCGTGGTGGCCGACATTCCCGGACTCATCGAAGGGGCCGCCGAAGGCAAGGGACTCGGACATCGCTTCCTGCGTCACGTCGAACGGGCACGAGTGCTGTGCGTTCTGGTCGACCTGGCACCGGTCGACGACACGTCACCCGAGGCTCAACTCGACACGCTGCTTCACGAACTCGAGAAGTACGACCCGGAACTGCTCGAACGTCCCCGCGTCGTCGTCGGGACCAAGACCGACTCGGCCGATCCGGCTCTGGTGTCGGCCTGGAACCATCCGACCATCTCGGCCGTCACCAACCAGGGCGTGCGCGAACTGGTGGGCCGACTCGCTTCGCTCGTGCACGAGGCCCGTCAAGAAGAACCGCTGTCCGAATCGCGGGTGATCCTGCGGCCCGACTCCGACGGGGCCTGGATCGAGCGGGTGGCCGAGCGCGAGTACCGCGTGCACGGACGCAAGGTCGAGCGCGCGGTTCATCTGAACGACGTCACCACTCCCGAGGCCCTCGACTACATCGAAGAACGTCTGAAGAAGTTGGGTGTGCCGCGCTTGCTGGCGCGAGCCGGAGCCCGTGACGGCGACGTGGTCTGGATCGGCGCATTTTCGTTCGACTACCGGCCCGACCGCTGACGAGACTGATACCGCATGCGCATCATCGCCAAGATCGGAACGTCCTCACTCACCGATTCTCTCGGTGTGATCGATCGCGCCGTCATCGCCAACATCTGTCGCCAGATCGCGCAACTTCGCCAGGCCGGCCACGAGGTGGTGCTGGTGTCCTCGGGCGCGGTGTCGGCCGGTGTGTCGGCCTTGGGTTTGTCGGCTCGTCCGACCGACGTGCGAACGCTGCAGGCGCTGTCGGCCGCCGGTCAGAGTCGACTCATGGAGGTGTACAACGCCGAGTTCGCGCACCATTCGCTGGTGGCGGCGCAGGTGTTGTTGGTGCCGCACGACTTCATGGACCGCCAGCAGTATCTGCACGCGCGCGAAACGCTCGAGTGTCTGCTCGAACTCGGCTGTGTTCCGGTGGTCAACGAGAACGACGCCATCGCGAACGACGAGATCCGGTTCGGCGACAACGACCACATCGCGGCGCTCTTGTCGCATCTCTTGAAGGCCGATGTTCTCGTTCTGCTCACCGACATCGAAGGCCTGTACACCGCCGATCCCCGCCACGATCCCTCGGCCACCCTCGTCTCCGACGTCGCGGCCGGCGACCCCCTCATGGCGGTGTCGGCTGGTGCCACCGGTTCGAACCGCGGCAGCGGGGGAATGGCCAGCAAGTTGTCGGCGGCGCGTATCGCGTCGTGGTCGGGCATTCGTGCCGTGATCGCGCGGGCCACCATCCCCGACGTTCTGCTCGGAGTCATCAGTGGTCAGTCGATCGGGACCACGTTCCACGGAGCCGATCGCCACCTGTCCTCACGACAATTGTGGTTGGCGTTCGCGAGCGAGATCGCCGGCCGCGTCACGGTCGACGACGGTGCGGCCCGAGCCGTGGCCGGTGGTACCAGTTCGCTCTTGCCGGCCGGTGTGCGATCGGTCGACGGCGACTTCGAAGTGGGCGACACGATCGACGTGGTGACCCTCGATGGTCGAGTGGTCGCGCGCGGAAGCGCGGTCATGAACTCGGCGCAGGCTCGGGTGGCCGCGGGCCGCCGAACCAGCGAACTCGATGACGGGTCACCGAGCGTCGTCGTGCATCGCGACGCGCTCGTGATTCTCTAGTTGCGGCGACGCGCCACGATGGCGCGCAGATTCGCCATCTCGGGCACGCGCAACACGGTGAGTGCACCGGTGTAGACAACGGCACCAATCAGCAATCCCACGATCACTCGGGCGAGTGCGCCCAGACCGTCGTTGTCGCCCACCGCTCCGGCCGAGAGCCACACGACGATGCCCATACCGGCGCCGGCCGCCATCATGCGTCCGATGCTCAGCACGGTGTGCCAAGCCGGGAACTCGGGAACCTTGACCTGCAATACGAAGATCGCGATCACGGCGGCGATGAGGTACGACAGGGCGAATGCGATGCCGAGGCCGAGCACGTCGTAGAACCCCACGAGCACGAAGGCCAGCACGATGTTGATGGCGTTCTGGACGCAGTTGATGATGAAGGGTGTTCTCGTGTCCTGGTGGGCGTAGAACCCGCGCAGCGTGAACAAGTACACCGAGTAGCCCACGAGTCCGAGGGCCAAGCCGGCGAGTACGCGTGCGGTGTTGATGGACGCGGGAAGATCGAACTGTCCGTGCTGCAGCAGTGCGCCGATGATCGGCCGCGACAGAGCAAGGAAACCGAACGCGGCCGGAATGGTGAGAAGAGCAACCAGTCGGATCCCGAGTTCGGTGCGTTCGACGAACGCCTCGCGATCGCGCCGCGAGACCGCGCGGGCCATTTCCGGAATGAACGTTGTGGCGATGCTCATGGCCAGGAGGCCGTGCGGGAAGTAGAAGAACGTGGTGGCCTTGGCGTACGCGTCCTGCCCTCCTGATCCGGGTTGGGCCAGGTTCTTCACGATCACCACCGTGAGTTGGTTGGCCAGCACGTAACCGAACGTCCAGCCCGACAGGGCGAACAGTTTCTTGACGGCCGGGTGGCGCAGATCGAAGCGGAACCGAAGATTCAGTCCGGCGCGGTGGATGGCGGGGAGCAAGATCAGGGCTTGGAGCGCGATGCCGCCCGTGGCGCCGAGGCCGAGTAGCCAACGAAACGATGGACTGTCGAGGACGTCGGTGAGCACCGGCGAGTCCTTGTCGAGCAGCGTCGGGACGTAGAGCAACGACGCGATGATCACGATGTTGGCGAGCACCGGCGACCAAGCAGCGGCGAAGAAGCGCCGCTGAGCGTTGAGGACCGCTCCGAACAACGCGGCGATCCCGTAGAAGAAGATCTGGAGCAGGAAGATGCGAGTGAGCGCAGTGCCGACGGTGCGGAAGTCGTTCGGGTCGACGCTGGGGTCGGGACTCAACGAGAAGACGCGAAAGATCCACGGAGCACTGAAGACTGCGATGGCCGTGATCGCGGTGAGGAAGACGATGCTCACGCTCACGACCGCTTCGACCGACTCTTCGTCCTCGTTCTCGAAGAGCCGCGTGAACATGGGAACCAGTGCCGCCGACAGGACGCCGCCCAGCAACAGTTCGTACACCGAGTTGGGTGAGTTGTTGGCACCGTCGTACGCGTCGGCCAGAGCGGTTTGTCCGATCACGAAACCGAACACGATGATCTTCAGCATTCCGGTGAGACGTGACAGCCCGGTTCCGAGTGCCACCACCGCGTTCGAACGCAGCAGACTGTGACCCGGGTCGCCCGACGGCGGGACGGCGACCGGGTCGATGCGGTGCGCTTCGTCGTCACGCTCGTTCGGGGTCTGGTCGGTCACTGCCGACAAGGGTAGGTCGGCCCGGGTAGGGGAGCCGGGAGGGGGCAACTTGTAGGGTGAAAACATGCCCCATCGTTTCGATTCCGTCCAGCAGGTCCGAGATGGTCTGCGCAACGTCAACTATCTCGCCGACGACGGCATCGCGGGTGTTGCCTACCTCGCCGATCGACTGGCCAAGCCGGTGCTGGTCGAGGGTCCGGCCGGAACGGGTAAGACCCAGTTGGCCAAGAGCATCGCCGACCTCACGGGTGCCCGATTGATCCGTCTGCAGTGCTACGAGGGCCTCGACGAGTCGAAAGCCCTGTACGAGTGGAACTACAAGAAGCAGTTGCTCCGCATCCAGGCCGATCGCAACAGCGATTCGTGGTCGGAGATCCACGACGACATCTTCAGTCGTGAGTTCCTCCTCACCCGCCCGCTTCTCGAAGCCATCAGCGCTCCCGACCCGGTCGTGCTCCTGATCGACGAAGTCGACCGCGTCGAAGTCGAGACCGAGGCCTTGTTGCTCGAGATCCTGTCGGAGTACCAGGTGTCGATTCCCGAACTGGGCACCATCACGGCCACACAGATCCCGATGGTGTTCCTGACCTCCAACAACACGCGCGAGTTGTCCGAGGCGCTCAAGCGCCGTTGTCTGTACTTGCACGTCGACTACCCCACGATGGAGCGCGAAAAGGAAATCGTGCTGGCCAAAGTCTCGGGTATCACCGAGCATCTCGCCGATCAGGTCGCACGCATCGTGCGGAGCATCCGTCAGCTCGATCTGAAGAAGGCGCCGAGCGTTTCGGAAACACTCGACTGGGCTCGCACGCTCATGCTCCTCAACGCCGACACGATCGACGCTCAGACGGCCAAGGAAACGTTGCACGTACTCCTCAAGTACCAGACCGACATCGCCAAGGCCGCCAAGGAACTGTCGGTCGACCTGGCCTGAGACACCCGTGCTCGATCTTCTCTCCGGTTTCGTTCAGGAACTCCGCAACGCGGGGCTTCCCGTGTCGCTCACCGAGAACCTCGACGCCATGGAGGCGGTCCAGCACATTCCGCTCGAAGATCGCGACGCCTTCAAGTACGCACTCGGCGCCACGTTGGTGAAGAACAGCGCTCACTGGCGTTCGTTCGAAACGGTCTTCGAGGTCTACTTCTCGCTCCGCGGGCCGCAGTACAAGATCAACGAGGAATCGAAAGACGCCATCGACGAGATGTGGCGTGAGATGCAGGAGCAACTCCAGCAGCAGGGAGATGGTCGAGGTTCGTCGGGGGGAATGGACTCGCTCACTCCCGAAGAAATCGCGCAGATCCTCATGCAAGCGTTGCTCAACGGCGATCAGGCGCTCATGCGCGCGCTGGCCAAGCAGGCCGTGCAGCGATTCGCCGGGATGGAGCCGGGTCGCCCCGTGGGCGGCACCTATTACCTCTACCGCACTCTGCGCAACCTCGACCTCGACGGAATGCTCGACAAATTGATGGAGGCCTCGAAGCAGGAAGTGGGTGGTGAACTCACTCAACTCGAAGAGCGTCTCGAGCGAGACGAGTACCAGTCGCGCATCGAGGAGTTCAAGAAGGAGATCGAGGCCGAGATCCGACGTCGTCTGGTCGCCGATCGCGGCGCCGAGGCCATGGCCAAGACGTTGCGCAAACCACTTCCCGAAGACGTCGAGTTCATGCACGCCAGTCGTGACGAGATGCAGTTGCTCAAGAAGTCTCTGTATCCGCTCACGCGCAAGTTGGCCGCTCGACTCGCCCGCAAACGCAAGCATGGTCGCCGCGGACCGCTCGATTTCCGCAACACCGTGCGCCACTCGCTGTCGTACGGCGGAGTTCCCGCCGACCCGCGTTTCAAGTACCCCCGGCCGGCCAAGCCCGAACTCATGGTGGTCGCCGACATCTCCGGCAGCGTCGCCGCTTTCGCTCGCTTCACGCTCATGCTCGTGTACGCGATCCAGAACCAGTTCTCGAAGGTTCGCTCGTTCGTGTTCATCGACGGCATCGACGAAGTCACCCAGTTCTTCAAGGGGACCGAAGACATCACCGAAGCCATCCACCGCGTCAACACCGAAGCCGACGTGGTGTGGGTCGACGGACACTCCGACTACGGCCACGCGTTCGAGGTGTTCTGGGAGCGCTACGGCAAGGACGTCGGACCGAAGACCACCGTGCTTCTGCTCGGTGACGCGCGGAACAACTATCACGCGTCGCAGGCCTGGGTCGTCAAGGAGATCCGGGCCAAAGCGCGCCACGTGTACTGGCTCAACCCCGAACCCCGTTCGTACTGGAACACCGGCGACTCGATCGTGGGCGAATACGGCAACTTCACCGACGGCACGTACGAGTGCCGTAACTTGCGGCAGCTCGAATCGTTCGTCGAGAAGCTCGCCTGACCGATGACCCGGCTCGTTCTCGTCCGTCACGGCGAATCACAGGTGACCGTCAATCGAGTGGTTGGTGGCCCTCGTTCGTGCACTGGTTTGTCCGCGTTCGGGCGTCGCCAAGCCGAGCGGTTGCACGAGCGTTGGCTGAACCAGCCCGAATTCGTGCCCGACTTCGTGTACTCGAGCGCCTATCCGCGCGCTCGTGAAACTGCCGAGATCGTTCTGCCGGCGTTCACCGGCCGCGACGTCCTCGTCGACCCCGATCTGGGCGAGCACGACCCGGGCCCCGATTGCGACGGACTCACGTACGTCGAGTTCGAGCAGAAGTTCGGCAACCCCGATTGGGAGAACGACCCGTACGGAATCACGTTCCCCGGCGGTGAGACCATTGCTCAGTTCCAGTTGCGTATCGGCACCGCGGTGCGCCGTTTGATCGACGATCACGAAGACGCCACTGTTGTCGTGTTCTGCCATGGAGGCGTGATCGACACGGTGTTGCGTCAGGCGCTGCGCACCTTCGGTACCGGATCGTTCGAGATCCACACCAAGAACACGTCGATCACCGAAGTCGAACTGGTGCGCACGGGACGTTGGCGACTGATTCGCTACAACGACGTCGCCCACTTGGTGGGTCTCGAGGCCTGATGGCCGCCGACCGACCCGTCGTCGTGATCGGTGCCGGCTCAGCCGGATGCGTGATCGCTCGACGAGTCGCCGAATCGGGTCGATCGGTGGTTCTGCTCGAAGCCGGATCACTCGACGCCCCCGAGTCCATTCACTCACCTTCTTTCTTCGATGCTTTGGCCACACCGGGCTGGACGTGGGACGGTCTCGACGCGCAACGTGTGGCCGGTCAAGCAGTGCGCCCGTACGCACGCGGTCGGGGAGCCGGTGGATCGTCGGCCGTGAACGCGATGTTGGCCGTTGTGGGCGAACCCGCCGACTACGACCGCTGGGAGCGCGATCACGGATGTGACGGTTGGTCGTGGCGAGATGTCGCACAGATCTTCGCTGCGTTGCCCATCCCCGTGCGCGACGTCGCGCCGTCTCGGTTGGCCGGTGCCGTGGGGCGGGCGTGGACCGACTCGGGTCGTCCCGGGGCCCTCGAGGCGGCCCGTCTCACTCAACGATCGAACGGCCGGCGGGCATCGGCATTCGACGTGTACGTCACGCCGGCGCGCGATCGTGTGGAAGTGCGGGGCGACCTCGCGGTCGATCGCGTGGTGATCGATGCCGGTCGCGTGCACGGCGTCGTGACGTCCGATGGTGGGTCGATCGACTCCGACACCGTGGTGATGGCGGCCGGCGCCATTCACACACCGATCATCCTGCAGCGCTCGAAACTGGCCAATCCGTTCGTCGGGCAGGGACTCCAAGATCACCCGTCGGCACCGTTCACGATCGCGTGGCGCGACCCGGCCGATCCGGCCCGAGAAGCCGTCACCGGAATCGTGCGAACGTCATCGGGTGCTGCACCGAACGATCTTCAGATCCTGCCGATCGAACACCTCGGCCGCGAGGCGGCCGGATTCGCAACGCTGAACGCGGCCCTCATGAACGTGTGGTCACGCGGGTCGATCGTCGACGGACACATTCGCTTCGGGATGTTGTCCGACGAGCGTGACGTCGCCAGCCTCACCGTGGGCGTACGTATCGTTCGCGAATTGCTCGCCAGCGAACACATCCAGTCGCTGGTGGCGGGAGTGTTCATCGACGACGTGGGCACACCGATCGATCGCTTGGGTGATGATGACGACGCGATCGCCACCTGGCTCGCGCAGCGGACGGGTGACTACGTGCACGCGGCCGGGACCTGTGCGATGGGCCGCCGTGGTGAGTCGGTGGTCGATCCGAGTGGTCGTTCGTGGGACGTAGCCGGGCTCTGGATCGCCGATGCCTCGGTGATGCCGAGGGTTCCCCGAGCCAACACGCATCTGCCCACCTTGATGGTCGCCGAGAAGATCGCTCGCGCCCTGGTGGCATCGCTCGTCGGCTGACCGTGCCACACCCCTGTGGTCGGCTGGACGCATGAACCGAGACCCACTCCTCGTCATCGACTGCGATACCTGCGTCATGCGCGACACCGAGGCATGCCACGACTGCGTCATGTCGTATCTCTGTCGCGACGACCCGCACGAGGCCGTGGTGTTCGACCTGGCCGAGATTCGGGCCATGCGTGTCCTCGCCGAGGCCGGATTGGTGCCTAACCTTCGGCATCGTGCGCCCGGCCAAGCTTCCGCCTCCTGACGCATCGTCAGCCGAGTACACCGAGGCGATCCTCGAGTACGCGCGATCACTTGGGCTCGATCGGGTCGGTGTCACGCACGCCGGAATTCTCGACCGTGCGCGCGTGGCTCTCGTCGATCGTCGCGAACGAGGGCTGTCCGACACCATGGGCTTCACGTTTCGCGATCCGATTCGCTCGACCGATCCCGATCGGGCGGTGACCGGCGCCCAATCGATCGTCGTGGCCGCGCTCAGTTACGCGATTGATGACTCGGGCGATGACGCAGAAGATGACACGGACGATGCTGGCGACGGCGGCGGTCCTCCACCGCTGTCGGCGCGGGTGGCCCGCTACGCCCGCCACGACTTCTACACGCCGTTACGGCAATCGCTCCAGCAGGTCGCCCTCCGGTTGCGACACGACGGATTCCGCGCGGTCGTCTTCGCCGACGAGAACGATCTGGTCGATCGAGAAGTGGCCTGGCGAGCCGGCCTCGGCTGGTGGGGCAAGAACGCCAATCTCCTCGTACCCGGTGCGGGCAGTTGGTTCGTGCTTGGTTCACTCGTCACCACGGCGCCGCTGCGCGTGACGGCGCAGCCAGCGCCCGACGGTTGCGGGTCGTGCCGACGCTGCTTCGACGACTGCCCCACCGGAGCGATCGTCGATGCGGGCGTGATCGACGCGCGACGCTGCCTCGCCTGGCTCGTGCAGAAACCCGGGATCTTTCCGCGCGAGTTCCGCGTCGCACTCGGCGATCGGCTCTACGGCTGTGACGATTGTCAGGAGTCGTGTCCGCCCACGGTGCGGCTCGGCCGGCGTGTTCCAGCGCGCACGGGATCGGGTGGTCCGGGTGCGCGCGTCGACGTGATGGAAGTGCTCACGGCCGACGACGCGCATCTGCTCGACCGTTTCGGCCGTTGGTATCTGGCCGAGCGCGATCCGCGGTGGCTGCGGCGCAACGCTCTGGTGATCCTCGGCAACATCGCGTCCACTCCCGTCGATGAACCAGTGCTCGGAGTTCTGCGCCACTACCTTTCTCACCGTGATCCGATGCTGCGCGCCCACGCCGTGTGGGCGGCCCGACGACTCGGACGCGCCGATCTCGTGACCGGTCTCGTCGACGACCCCGACCCGGACGTTCGAGCCGAACTCGCCGAGGTCGGTTCGTGAAGCACCTCCTCGTCACGAACGATTTCCCGCCGAAGATCGGCGGTATCCAGTCATTGCTGTGGGAGTGGTGGCGGAGACTTCCGCCCGACTCGTTCGCCGTTCTCACGAGTCCGTATCAGGGGGCCGACGAGTTCGACGCGGCTCAGCCCTTTCACATCGAGCGCGTGCGCGAACCCGTTCTTCTGCCGCACCCGTGGATGGTCAATCGAATCAACGACATGGCGCGTCGTGTGCAGGCCGACCTGATCGTTCTCGATCCGGCGGTTCCGCTCGGCATCGTGGGTCCATCGCTCGCGCTGCCGTACGACGTGGTGTTGCACGGCGCCGAAGTCACGGTTCCGGGACGACTCCCGGTGTCGCGTCAGGTGCTCGGTCGCGTTCTGCGCAAGGCCCGTCACGTCATCGCCGCCGGCGGATATCCGGCCGCCGAAGCCGAACGCGCCGCTGGCCGATCGCTCGACGTGACCATCGTTCCGCCCGGCGTCGACACGTCGCGCTTCGTTCCGCTCGGAGACGACGAACGACGGGTGGCCCGCGAGCACTTCGGTGTGGCGCCCGATGCGGAAGTAGTGGTGGGTCTCAGCCGTCTCGTCCCGCGCAAGGGTTTCGACACCGCCATTCGGGCCGTGGCCCGGCTCAAGGACGAACGACCCGGATTGATTCTTCTCATTGGTGGTGGTGGGCGTGACGCCGAGCGCTTGGCCGGCTTGGCCAAGGAGTTGTCGGCGCCGGTTCGTTTTCTCGGTCGTGTGCCCAATGACGACCTGGCTCGGCTCTACGCGTGTGCCGATGTGTCGATGATGCTGTGTCGCAATCGTTGGCTCGGCCTCGAGCAGGAAGGATTCGGCATCGTGTTCGTGGAAGCGGCGTCGTGTGGAGTTCCGCAGATCGCTGGCCGTAGTGGCGGTGCGGCCGAAGCGGTGGCCGACGGTGAAACCGGTTTCGTGATCGACCCACCCACCGATGTCGAAGCCGTGGTCGTCCGCCTGCGTCAACTCCTCGACGATGCCGGTCTCCGCGAACGAATGAGTATCGCCTCGCGTCAGAGGGCCGAGCGTGAATTCTCGTACGACGTGTTGACCCGGCGCCTCGGCGAGTCGCTCGGAGTGTGGTCGTGAAACCCGGTGACTGGATCCTGCGCGCCAATGTCGCGGCCACGGCGTTCTTCGTGGCGTCGAGCACGGCGGCCGCGATCGTGTTCGACGGTTGGGTGAAGACACAGGGTGTCGTCGTGGCGCTGGCCTTGTTCGCCGGGGGAGTCGTCGCGTTTCTCTGGGGATACTGGAACGCCGTGCAGCGCAGTCGAAGCGACGAGATGGCGGTGGCCGAGCTCTACTTCTTGATGGGTCCGGCCATCCCCAAGCGCGTGAAGACCGTCATGTTGTCGTGCCTCACGGCGCAAACGGTGGTCTCGGTCGCCACCGCCATTGCCCGGCCGAGTACACCCGCGGCCGACGGTGGATCGACCGCGGGATCGACGCTGGCGTTCGGCGTTCTGGTACCGGTGCTCGGCCTCGGATTGAACGGGTTGTGGGCGGCGGCCCACGGGGGTTTTCAGCCCCGCCGTACGTCGATCGGCTAGAACAGAGACATGGCCGATACGGCGTCCCTCACCATTTCGATCGCCGCCCCGCTCGAACGCTGTTGGCAAATCGCCACCGATTTCGAGCGGTATCCCGAATGGGCCACCGACGTGAAGTCGGCGGTGGTGCAGAGTCGCGACGATCAAGGGCGCGCGACCGAAGTCGAGTTCCGCACGTCCGCACTCGGACGCAGCACGCACTACTCGTTGGTGTACGACTACTCGGCTGCTCCGCACCGCTTGGCCTGGCGGATGGCCAAGGGCGACATCATGCGTGCGGTCGACGGCGCGTACATGTTCGCTCCGAGTGAGTCGGGTGGGGTCGTCCTCACCTACAACCTCTCGATCGATCTGATCGTCCCGCTGCCCGGCTTCGTGAAGCGCCGCGCCGAGGTGCGCATCCTCAACACGGTCAAGGAACTCAAGGTCCGCGCCGAGTCGTGAGCGGCCGCCGCGCCGGCATCGACGTCGGCGGAACCAAGTGCGTGGCTGTGGTGATCGATGACGATCTGCGCGTGGTGGCCGAACACCGCATCGCGACGCCACACGGCACCGATTCGCTCATCGACGGACTCGCCGATCTCGTCGAACGAGTGGGCCCGTGCGATTCCATCGGGCTCGGTGTCCCGGGTCTCATCACTCGCGACGGTGTGATCCGTGCGTCGCCGAATCTCTCGTCGGCCATCGACTTCCCGGTGGGTCGTCGTCTCTCCGATCGAATCGGTCGACTCGTTCACGTGGAGAACGACGCGACGTGCGCGGCCATCGCCGAGTGGCGGGCCGGAGTGGCCACCGGTGCACGCCACGCCGTGGTGGTGACCCTCGGCACCGGGATCGGTGGCGGTCTCGTGAGCGAGGGTCGCGTCGTTCGCGGAGCCAACGGGTTCGCGGGTGAGATCGGCCACATGATCGTCGATCCGAGTGGGCCGCGTTGTCCGTGCGGTCAGCACGGATGCTGGGAGCGCTTCGCTTCCGGAACCGGTCTCGTCTTCCTCGCGCAGCGAGCCGGATTGTTCGCGGGTGATGCCGACGTGCGGGGTGAAGACGTGATGGCGGCGGCCACCGGGGGAGACGACGCGGCCCGTGACGTGCTCGACGAGTTCGGGAAGTGGGTCGCGTTGGGCTTGGCGAATCTCACCAATGCGCTCGATCCGGAAGTGATCGTGATCGGTGGCGGATTGGCGGCATCGGGTGATGCTGTGATCGGCCCGGTTCGCCGTTGGTTCGCGGAACTTCTCTACTCCCCGCGACTTCGTCCGCATCCGCGTATCGACGTCGCCCGTCACGGTCCGTTGGCTGGGGCGATCGGCGCGGCTCTCCTGGCCGAGGTGGCAAACGAACCGCTCTCCGACGGCACCGGCCACTAGGGTCGAACCCATGGAGTTCCGCCGTATCAGCAATCTGCCTCCGTACGTCTTCACGATCATCAATTCGCTGAAGATCGAGGCACGGCGCAACGGTGTCGACGTCGTCGACCTCGGATTCGGCAATCCCGACATCCCGTCCCCGTCGATCGCCGTCGAGAAGCTGGCCGAAGCGGCCAAGATCGCCCGAAATCATCGCTACTCGATGTCACGCGGACTTCCCAAGCTCCGCGAGGCCATCGCCGATCTGTACAAGCGCAAGTGGAACGTCGATCTCGACGTCGAGACCGAGATCACCAACACCATCGGATCGAAGGAAGGCTTCAGCCATCTGATGTGGGTGCTGCTCGATCGTGGTGACGCCGCCATCGTTCCGAGCCCCAGTTATCCGATCCACATCTACGGCCCGCTGTTCGCTGGCGCCGACCTGCGCCAGGTGCCCATGCGCAGTTTGTCCGACCCGCGTGTGCAGACCGACTTCGAAGGTGACTTCTTCGACAGTCTCACCACCGCCTATGACGTGGGTTGGCCCAAGCCTCGTGTGCTCGTCATCTCGTTCCCGCACAACCCCACGGGTTCGTGCGTCGACCTGCCGTTCATGCAGCGCGTCGTCGACTTCTGCCGTGAGCGCAACATGATCGTGGTGCACGACTTCGCCTATGCCGATGTCGGATTCAACGGTTATCAGCCACCGTCGATCCTGCAGGCCGAAGGGGCCAAGGAATGCGCGGTCGAGCTGTATTCCATGACCAAGAGCTTCTCGATGGCGGGCTGGCGTGTGGCGTTCTTGCTCGGCAACCGCGACGTCGTCCAGGCGTTGGTGAAGTTGAAGAGTTACCTCGACTACGGAACCTTCCAGCCCATTCAGATCGCCGCCACCGTGACCATGAACGAGGCTGGCGACTACCCCGAAGAGGTCTGTTCCATCTACCAGAGCCGTCGTGACGCATTGATCGACGGTCTCGGACGGATCGGCTGGGACATTCCCGCGCCGAAGGGATCGATGTTCGTGTGGGCTCCGATTCCCGAGCCGTACGCCGACTTGACGTCGGTCGAGTTCTGCTCGTTGATGGTTCGCGAATGCGAGGTGGCACTGTCACCTGGTGTCGGCTTCGGACCCGGGGGCGAAGGCTTCGTGCGCTTCGCACTCATCGAGAACGAACAGCGCATCGCGCAAGGTATCCGCAACCTCAAACGCGGGCTCACGAAACTCGGCTGACGTGTCGGCCCATGTGATCCGCCTGTGGTTGCCCGATCGCCCGGGAACCCTGGGGCGGGTCGCGGCGGCCATCGGCTCGGTGGGCGCTGACGTCACCGGAATCGAAATCCTCGAACGCGGCGCCGGGATGGCCATCGACGAGGTCACCATCGACGTGCCCGACACCACGTCCGTCGACGACGTCGTGGTCGCACTCGCCCGAGTGGACGGAGTGGCGGTCGAAGACGTCCGCCGTCTCGACGACGAACGTCTCGATCACGGTGTCATGGGCCTGTCCGTGCTGGCCGACTTCATCGAGTCGAGTGGCGACGTCGACGTTCTCGTGGCGGGGTTGCGGCGATTGCTCGAAGCCGATTGGGTCGCCGTCGTCGATCGTGGTCGTTCGGCCGTGATCGTCGCATCGGGTGAAGTGCCCGATCCGAGTTGGCTCGTTGCGTTCCTCGCCGGCACCATCCACCTCGATGACGGCGGGTCCGAACACACGCCGTCCGATGTGATCTGGGCGCATCTGGCCGGAACCGACTTGTCGTTCGCCGCCGAACGGCGTGGCCGGGCGTTTCGTGCTCGCGAACGCGAGCAGGTATCGGCGATCGGTCGAGCGGCCGGCGCCTCGATACGACGAGGTTGACGCGAGCTAGTTCGAGGTGGCCCAGTGGCGCGAACGCTCGACTGCGCGCAACCACGTGGTGTGCAACTCGTCGGCGGCGGTTCGATCGGACGCGGGTGCGACGACGAGATCGGTCTGCCAACGTTCGGCGATCGCGGCCAGATCGGGCCACACACCTTCGGCCAAGCCAGCCAGGAAGGCGGCCCCCAATGCGGTGGTCTCTTGGTCGACCGGTCGACGTACGGTGATGCCGAGTTGGTCGGCCTGGATCCGAAGAAGGAGATCCATGACCGAGGCACCACCATCGACGCGCAGTTCGGAGATGGTCACACCACTGGCCGACTGCATGGCGGCGATCGCGTCTCGGGTCTGCAACGCCATGGCGTCGATGACAGCCCGCGCGAGGTGTGCGCGTGTCGAGCCACGCGTGATGCCGACGATGGTCCCGCGCGCGTACGGATCCCACCACGGACTTCCGAGTCCGGTGAAGGCCGGAACGACGAACAGTCCGCCGCTGTCGGGCACACTCGCGGCCAATGGACCGATCTCCTCGGCGCGCGAGATGATGCCGAGGCCGTCACGCAACCATTGGATGGCCGCACCCGTCACGAAGATTGCTCCTTCGAATGCGTAGGTGGTCGTGAGGCCTCCGGCGCCGTCGGGAAGAGTCCACGCCACGGTCGTGAGGAGTCCGTCGCACGGTGCCGGGCAGTTCGGGCCGATGTTCATGAGGACGAAACTGCCGGTGCCATAGGTGTTCTTGGCCATGCCGGGGGTGAAGCACGCTTGACCGAAGAGCGCACTTTGTTGATCGCCGGCGATTCCCGAGATCGGTATTCCGGTGGGGAGTTCGGCGCAGGCGGTGGTACCGATGCGTCCGCTCGACGGCACCACGGTGGGTAGGGCCCGACGAGGAACACCAATCAGTTCACAGAGCTCGTCGCTCCACGACAACTCGGCGATGTCGAAGAGCATCGTCCGACTCGCGTTGGACGAATCAGTGGCGTGAACGGCACCGGCGGTGAGGCGGTACACGATCCATGCATCGATCGTGCCGAGGCGAAGATCGTCATCGGCCGACACCCCGTGTTCGATGAGCCAGGCCATCTTGGTGCCCGAGAAGTACGGATCGAGGACGAGACCGGTGCGGCGCCGAACGAGGTCGAGGTGTGGTGCGAGTTGCTCACAGCGTTGGGCCGTCCGTCGGTCCTGCCACACGATCGCCCGAGCGAGGGGGAGCGAGGTTCGCGCGCTCCAGGCGACGACCGTCTCGCGTTGATTCGTGATGCCGACAGCGGCGGGGAGGCCAGCTCGTTCGACGACTTCTCGAAAGGTGGCCACGACCGCGGCCCAGATCTCGAGCGCATCGTGCTCGACCCAACCGGGTTCGGGGAAGTGTTGGGTGAACTCGCGGTAGGCGGCGATGCTCGGGCGGCCATCGGAGAAGACTGCCCGTGAGCGCACGCCGGTGGTGCCGGCGTCGATCGCCAGCACGTAGTCGCTCACCGCTTCTTGCCCTTCTTGCGATGTTGCGACGGACCCGTGCTCGTGCGTCGAGTCGGGGCCGGACGCGAGCGCGTGTTGGTCGTGGTCGACGACGCCGGTGGCGCCTGGCGAGCGCGCGTCTCGTTGCGCAGATCACGGAAGGTCTTGCGTTGGTAGCCGAACTTCGCGAGGACCGCACCGAAACCGAGGTACAGCGGATACGACGCGGCCAGTCCGAGAACTGACGCCCCGTTCACCGTGTCGCGAAGGAAGATCAAGAACGCCACGATCATGACGACCGCGTACACGAGCCATTCGCGGGACAAGCGTTGCCACGGAACCGGTCGAGAGGAATCCCACGCCATGTCGACATTGTTCCACCCGTAGGCTGACTTCATGCGCATCGGAGTTCTCACCGGTGGGGGAGATTGTCCGGGTCTCAACGCGGTCATTCGCGCCATCGTGCGCAAAGGCGAGTCGGTCCACGGTGACGAGATCCTGGGGTTCATCGACTCGTGGGACGGGGTGATGGCGCAGACGTTCATTCGTCTCGACATCTCGTCGATGCGCGGACTGTTGCCCAAGGGTGGGACCATCATCGGGACCAAGCGGGGTAGCCCCTTCGATCACGACGACGGGATCGATCGAGTGCGCCGCTGCTTCGACGAACAGCGACTCGACGGATTGGTCGTGATCGGTGGCAATGGATCGTTGACCGTCGCCTCGATGATCCACGAACAGACCGGCCTTCCGATTGTGGGCGTGCCCAAGACCATCGACAACGACATCGTGGGCACCGACGTCACGTTCGGCTTCCACACCGCGGTTCAGGTCGCGACCGATGCGATCGACCGGCTCCACACCACGGCCGAGAGCCACAACCGAGTGATCGTCGTCGAAGTGATGGGGCGTGACGCCGGCTGGATCGCGGCGTACGCCGGCATCGCCGGTGGAGCCACGGTCATCCTCGTGCCTGAAATCCCCTTCGACATCGCCGACGTGTGCGAAGTGATCGAACGTCGACATCATCGTGGTCGGTACGCATCGATCGCCGTGGTGGCCGAAGGGTCCGTGCCGGTCGAGGGAACCATGCCCCGTCGTGACTATGCGCTCGACGCGATCGGGCGACCTCGTCTGGGTGGCATCGGAGTCGACATCGCCGCCGAGATCGAACGGCGGACCGGTATCGAGGCCCGCATCGTCCAGATCGGCCACGTGCAGCGTGGCGGAACGCCCACCGCGTACGACCGCGTGTTGTCGACACGATTCGGTTTGGCCGCGATCGACGCCGTGCACGATGGTGCCTGGGGTCAGATGGTCGCGCTGAGCGGAACCGAGATCGTGCGCGTCCCGCTCGAGCAGACGGTGGGTCGTATCAAGACGGTCGATCTCGAGTTGCTGCGCGACGTCGCGCAAGTGTTCTACGGCTGAGCGCCCGCCACCACGATCGCCGGATAGTCGGGTTGACTCGACACGGCTCGGCCCGGATAGTCGTAGATCGTCAGCGGTTCGGACGTGAGGCTGCCGTCACCGCGCGGCCACTCGACCGATGCGCCATCGACCGCGAGCGACACTCGTTCGACGCCGTCGATCTCGGCCAGGGTGAGAACGATCTGTGCGACCGCCGCGACCAAGTCGTCGCCCGTCGCCTGGAAGATCTCCGACGACACGTCGACTTTCACCAGATCGGTCGCGACGTAGCGTGCACTGAGCAGCGTGGTGTCGCGGGGAACCGCGGTGCGCAGACCCACTTGCTGCTCGGCCTCGGTGGGGCCGGTGAGGAGGGCCGCCATGACGGTCTGCGGATCGAGTGACAATTCGCGGCGCACCGAGGTCAAGAACGATCGACCGGTCTCATCGGTTCGCTCGAGGTAGATCCGGCCCGAGCCGGTGGTGCCCACGTCGGCGAACTCGATGTCGACGAGCGCGCGCTGCTCGACATCGGGAATGGGTCGGGGAGTCGAGTCGGGGTCCAGACCGCAACCGAGCAACACGAGCGAGCCGACGGTGAGCGCGAGCGTGGTGGTTCTCATCGCAGAACCTCGGCCGGTAGCTCGATCACGAAACACGAACCCTCGGAGCCATCGTGACGGTTCTCGACCCAGACCCGCCCGCGGTGCAACTTCACGTGCTCGTCCACCAGGGCCAGCCCGAGGCCGGCACCTTCCGAGCCGCCGCGTCGCCCGGCGACTCCTCCGCGCGCGAATCGCTCGAAGATCAATGTCCGCTCTTCGGTCGGCACTCCGGGTCCGTGGTCTTCGACGGTGATCCAGACGAGTCCGGTCGACGTGTCGTCGTCGGGAACGAAGACCGCGACTTCGACTTCGGCGCCACCGTGGATGCGCCCGTTGTCGACGAGGTTGGCGATCACGCGAGCCAAGCGGCGGCGGTCGCCCTTGATGATCATTTCGTCGGCGACCGGTGACACCGAAACCGGTGTTCGGGGGAGGCTGCTGGCGGCCACGGCCTGGCGAACGAATTCGCCGACGAGCAGTTCTTCCTCGTTCAGTCGAATGGCGCCGGCGTCGAAACGTGAGATCTCCAGGAGGTCTTCGACCAGACCTTGGAAACGAGCCACGTCGGCCACCAGAAGATCGAGCGCGGCCTGAGCGCGTTCGGGCATCTCTTCGCGACGTGCCTTCATCACCTCGACACTCGCCGACAACGTCATCAGCGGCGACCGCAATTCGTGGCTCACGTCCGACGTGAACCGCGCGTCGCGCTCGACGCGTTCTTGAAGAGCGGTGGCCATGTCGTTGAACGAACGAGTGAGTGCTTCGAGGTCGGGGTCGTCGGTCGCTTCGAGACGAGTGTCGAGTCGACCGCCGGCGAGGGCTTGAGCGGCTTGACTGGCCGCTGTGAGCGGTCGAACCGCGCGTGACGCCGAGATGGCGCCGAGGACGATGCCCACGAGTGTGGTGATACCGGTCGCAAAGATCAGTGCGAACCCGACGCTGCGCAACGTGCTCTGCACGTCGTCGAACGACGCGAACTCGAAGTACGCGCCCCCGACCTCCTCGAGCGGGACGCCGACCGCCAACACCAGTTCGTCGTCGACCGAGAAACGCATCATGGTGGGTCGGCTCTCGTCGATCACCGCGGTCAGCATCGAATCGGGCACTTGGCCCGACGAGAAGCGGGCGTCACCAGCCGTCCAGGTGCCTCGGTAGAAGAGAAGCGGTCGGCTCGAACCGAGTCGATCGATCACCGATTGCACGTTGGCCGGGGCCGAACGCAGGTCGACCCCGACGCGCCGAGCGGAGTCGTAGGCCTGTTCGATGGCGTTCGACTCGCGCTCGTCGACGAGATTGCTGCGCGTGAAGCTGTAGGTGGCGAGGGCCAGGAACACCGACAGACCCAGGCTGCCGAGACCGAAGGTCAGGAGGATGCGGCTGCGCAGTCCGAAGAAGACACGACGCCAGGACCGCACGAGTTCACACTACGGCTGCAGTCGGTAGCCGAGACCTCGCACCGTCACGACGTGACGCGGATTGGCCGCGTCGGCTTCCACCTTGGTTCGAAGACGACGGATGTGCACGTCGACCAGACGACCGTCACCGAAGTACCCGTATCCCCACACGTGATCGAGAAGTTGTTCGCGGCTGAACACTCGGCCCGGATTCTGCGCCAGTTCGCACAACAGGCGGAACTCGGTCTTGGTGAGATGCAATTCTTCACCTGCACGCAGAACCTTGCCTTCGTCCGGAATGATCTCGAGATCACCGAACACGAGGCGCGGGTGCGCAGGGTTGGCGGGACGGGCGCGACGCAGAAGAGCGCGGATTCGAGCCGAGAGTTCTTTGGGAGCGAAGGGTTTGGTGAGATAGTCGTCGGCACCGGCTTCGAGCCCGGCCACGACGTCGTGGGTGTCGGCGCGCGCCGTGACCATCACGATCGGAACGTCGCTCGTGCGACGAATACTGCGACACAACTCGAATCCGTCGATACCCGGCAACATGATGTCGATCAGAACGACGTCGGCGGGTTGCCGAGCGAATTGGATCACGCCCTCTTCGCCACTGGCCGCTTCGTCGACAACCCAACCCTCGTCCTCGAGAGCGAGTCGGACCGCCGTGCGGATCCGCTCGTCGTCTTCGACTGCCAGGATCCGGGTGGTCACGAGGTCATGTTATGTCGTGATGTCGTCACGAAACGGCACGCTCAGTCGGTGACGGTCCGATGAATTCGAGCAAGTGGGCGTGAAGATCGGGTGCTGCCACGAGAACGTTGCTCGGCACCGGTGAGCCACCGTTGAAGTCGGACGCGCGGGCGCCAGCCTCGGTGGCGATGAGGAGTCCGGCGGCCAGATCCCACGCCTGGAGACCCTCCTCGAAGTACGCGTCGAGCCGACCGTCGGCGACGTAGCAGAGGTCGGGTGCCGCCGCGCCGGTGCGTCGGATGTCGCGAACACGGGGGAGCAGCCGAGCGACACGGTCACCCTGTCGCGCGCGACGATCGGACGAGTACGAGAAACCGGTGCCGACGAGCGCAGTGGCCATGTCGTCGTTCGACGAACACCGTAGGCGACGTCCCCCGAGCCAGGCCCCGTGCCCACGCGCCGCGACGAACAGTTCGCGAGTGGCCGGGAGGTAGACCGCTCCCGCGAGTGTGCCTTCGGGCGTGTCGGTGTCGTCGACCGCGGCGATCGACACCGCCCAGCCTGCCAACCCGTAGAGGAAGTTGGTGGTGCCGTCGATCGGGTCGACCAGCCACGAGACACCCGATCGCGATTCTTTCGACGCACCTTCTTCACCGATGATCCCGTCGTCGGGTCGACGGGTCTCGAGGTCGGCGACGATGAAACGTTCGCTGGCCGAGTCCCAACGCGTGACCATGTCGGTCGCGGACGATTTGGTGTCCACGTCGTTCGTGCGGTCGAGTGTCGCTCGGCCGACGAACGCGAGGTCGCCGGCTCGCCGCGCCATGCCCGCGGCGATGTTCATGAGTTCGATCTCGATCATCGACGGTCGTTGATGTCGCGCCACTCGCCGAGTGCGCGCAGCACCAACACGGCAACGATGGCGGTGCCGCCGGCAGTGACAACCGCACCGACCACGATCCCGAGACCGAGAGGCCAGGTCGCGTCGCCCGAGTACTGGATGTCGACGAGCGCGTAGCCGATCACTCCGCCCGCGAGTCCGCCGATCAGGATCGAGACGAAGGCCAGCGCTCGAGCGACCGGGGAGGGCAGAGCCGAGAGAGGGCGTTCGTCGGTCACGCACGCATCGTAGGCTCGGTCCGTGGCCACCACCTTCGTCGTCGTTCCGACTTTCAACGAAGTGGACAACGTCACGCGCTTGGTCACCGGTGTTCTCGCCGCGCTTCCGGACGCACAGGTCGTGGTGGTCGATGATGCGAGTCCGGACGGGACGGCCGACGCCGTCGAGCGTCTGGGCGACCCCCGGGCCACGGTTCTGCGGCGTCCCGGTAAGAACGGCCTCGGTGCCGCGTATCGGGCCGGCTTCGCGGTCGCGCTCGAGCGCGGTGCATCGATCTGCGTGCAGATGGACGCCGACTTGTCCCACGACCCGCGCTATCTGCCCGAGCTGGTGTCGGTGGTCGAGCGCGGGGCCGATGCTGCGATCGGAAGTCGCTACGTACCGGGTGGCGCGTGCGTCGACTGGCCGCGACTCCGCCAATTCCTGTCGCGTTGGGGCAATCGCTACGCCGCTGGCATGTTGGGACTCGCGGTCAACGATGCGACATCAGGATTTCGCGCGTACTCGGCGTCGGCCCTCACGCGCATGGACTTCGCCACGGTCGTCGCCGAGGGTTACGGATTCCAAGTCGAGATGACGCATCGTCTGGTGCGCTGTGGAGCACGAGTGGTGGAGATCCCCATCGTGTTTCCCGATCGAACTGCGGGTGAATCGAAGCTCACCTACCGAATCATCGGCGAAGCGTTTCGTCTCGTGCTGAAACTCGCCTGGAGCGACTGGCGCCGGGGACATCGCCGCCGTCTATGACGCGCACGATCCTGCACGTCGACATGGACGCGTTCTACGTGTCGGTGGAGATGCGACGGCATCCCGAGCTGGCCGGGAAACCGGTGGTGGTCGGAGGTTCGGGTCGCCGCGGAGTGGTGGCGGCGGCCAACTACGAAGCTCGTCGTTTCGGAGTGTTCTCGGCCATGCCCGGAGCCACCGCGCGCCAACGTTGTCCGCAGGCCGTCTTTCTGCCCGGTGATCACGCTCACTATTCGGACGTGAGCGCGCAGGTCCACGCGATCTTCCACGACATCACGCCACTCGTCGAGCCGATCGCACTGGACGAAGCATTTCTCGACGTGACCGGATCGCGTCGACTCTTCGGAGACGGCGCCACCATTGGAGCCTTGATCCGACAACGCATCGCCGACGAACTCGATCTGCCGTCGTCGGTGGGCGTGGCGACCAACAAGTTCGTGGCCAAATTGGCGTCGAAAGCTGCCAAGCCCCGTCCCACGCCCAACGGTGTCTTGCCCGGGCCCGGAGTTCTCGTCGTCGAACCCGGACGCGAGATCGAATTCGTTCACCCACTTCCGGTGTCGGCGTTGTGGGGGGTGGGTCCGGCCACCTTGACCAAACTCGAACGTCTCGGTGTTCGCACGGTGGCCGACCTCGCCGCGCTCCCGATCGATGTCCTCGAACGCGCCGTCGGCACGGCTCACGGTCGGCACCTCGCCGAATTGGCTTCGGCTCACGACACGCGTCCGGTCGAGCCGCATCGTGACGCGAAGTCGATCGGGCAGGAAGAGACGTTCTCGACCGACCTCGTGACCCACGACGAGATCCTCGCCGAGATGGTTCGTCTGGCCGATCTGGTCGGATCACGTCTTCGTTCGCACGAGTTGGCGGCCCGGACGGTCACCCTGAAGATTCGATTCACCACGTTCGAGACCATCACGCGGTCGGTGACGGTCGACACCCCGGTGTCGGCCGGTCCGGTGATCGTCGGAGTGCTCGACGCGGCATTGCGATCGATCGACCCGAGTTCGGGCGTTCGTTTGGTCGGCGTGTCAGCGTCCAATCTTTGCGCGCCAGTCGAGCAATTGTCCCTTCTCGAGGATGATTCCTGGGGTCCGGCCAGTCGCGCCGTCGACGAGATTCGCGATCGGTTCGGTCACGACGCCATCAGCCCGGCTCGCAGCCTCGGTCGTCGGCGGGTGCGCCGGCCCTGGGGTTGAACGACACAATTCGAGAAGCCGCAGGGGCGCGTTGCCGAACCGCTCGCCATCTGGGACAATGTCGGCGATGGCTTTGTCCGATGACGAACAGCGAATCCTGCGCCAGATCGAGCAGGAGCTACAGAACGACGAGAAGTTCGCGCAAGCCGTGTCGCCCGCGGGCTTGTATCGCCATTCGGCCAAGTTGGTCCGATGGGCGATCGTCGGCCTGGTGGTGTCGGTCGCGGCACTCGTGTTCGCGCTTCGGGTGCACTTCATCGCCGCGTTCGCCGTGTTCGTGGTGATGCTGGCGCTTCTCGCGATCATCGAGCGCAACGCGCGCGCGATCGGCAAGGCCGGTATCCAGGACGTCGCAGGAGCGATCCGCAAGGTTCGCGCCGACGTCACGCGCAAGTTCGACTGAACCGAGGTCGCGTATGACTCTCGACGGCGTGCTTGCCGTCGACATCGGCGGAACCAAGACCGCAGTCGGAATCGTTCTTCCCGATGCATCGGTAGTCGTACGCGATCGCATCGCAACTCCCACGCGCGATCCTTGGCCGTCGATCGCGCGAGTTGTTTCGCGGGTTCTTGCCGCGGCGCCCGATGTTCGACTCACCGCAGTCGGTGTCGGATGTGGTGGACCGATGGACGACCACGGAGTCTCACCTCTCCACATTCCCACCTGGCGCAACTTTCCGCTTCGCGAGGCGATGGTCGAACTCACCGGTTTACCCGTGTCGGTCGACAACGACGCGAAGACGTTCGCGCTCGCCGAAGGTTGGCGCGGCGCCGCCAGTGGGCACCGCAACTACCTCGGTGTGATCATCGGGACAGGGGTCGGGGCCGGGCTGGTCGTGAACGGACGACTCGCTCATGGCGACTCTCGCAACGCGGGCCACATCGGTCACGTCGTGGTCGAGCCGGGCGGCAAGGAATGTCGGTGCGGCGCGCTCGGCTGTCTCGAGGCGTATCTCGCGGGTCGCAACGTCGCCGACGAGACGGGCAGCAGTCCGCGCTCGGCAGCCGGTGCCCTCATCGAACGCAACGGTCGATTGCTGGGCCGAGCGCTGGCGTCGGTGGTGGCGCTGACGAGCATCGACATGGCGGTGATCGGTGGGGGCGTGGCGCTCGGATGGGGCGACCCGTTCATCGACGCCGCGCGGCGCGAGTACGCCGAACGGGCCCGTCTCGGCTTCGCTGTCGGTATGCCGATCGAGATGTCACGGCTCGGTGAGCGCGCGGGTCTGATCGGTGCGGCGGCACTTGCACTAGGTTCGGCGTCGTGAATCCCACGTACTCTCCCGAAGCCGACACGTTCCGCGCCCGCGTGGTGTCGTTTCTCCGATCGGCCCTACCGGCCGACTTCCCCGGTCTGGGTCGCATGTCCCATGACGAGATGCGCGACTTCACCACGCAGTGGCGCAAGCAGTTGTTCGCCGAGGGATTTCTCGCTCCCGGGTGGCCGGTCGCCTACGGCGGTGGTGGACTCTCGGCGCTCGAGCAAGTGATCTTGGCCGAGGAGTTCGCCAAGGCCGGAGTTCCGACGGGCGGACCCAACGATGTGTTCGGCATCGTCATGCTCGGCAACACCATCCTGCAGTGGGGAACCGAAGAACAGAAGAAGCACTACTTGCCACGCATCCTGTCGGGTGACGACGTGTGGTGTCAGGGCTACAGCGAGCCCAACGCCGGCAGCGACCTGGGTGGTCTTGGTCTGAAGGCCACTCTCGACGGCGATCAGTGGATTCTGAACGGCCAGAAGATCTGGACGTCGGCCGGCCATCTGGCCGATCACATCTTCACCTTGGCGCGCACCGATCCCGACGCTCCCAAGCACAAGGGCATTTCGTTCCTGTTGGTCGACATGCGCCAGCCAGGTATCGAAGTTCGTCCGATCAAGATGATCAGCGGCGAGAGCGAGTTCAACGAGGTGTTCTACACCGACGCGGTGTGTCCGAAGGACAGTGTGGTTGGCGGACTCAACAACGGTTGGGCCGTGGCCATGACACTGCTCGGCTACGAGCGCGGCGAAGGTGCGGCCACTACTCCGGTGCGCTTCCAGGCCGAGGTCGATCGCTTGTTGATGTTGGCCCGCGAGCACGGAGTCGCTGACGATCCGCGTATTCGCCAGCGCATCGCTCACGCGTACTCCAAAGTGCAGATCATGCGTTATCTCGGATTGCGCACGCTCACGCAGTTCCTGAACGGCCATCACCCCGGCCCGGAAGGTGGAATCTTCAAGCGGTACTGGAGCGAATACCACCAGACCGTCACCGAGCTCGGAGTCGACATCTTGGGTGCTTCCGGAATGCTGCTCGAGGGCCGGATGCCCGGTAACGCGTTCCAGCCCGACGATCGCTCGGCGCCCAACACGTCGGCCAGTTGGGGCGGCACGTTCCTGAACGCACGGGCCGGAACCATCTACGCCGGTTCGTCGCAGATCCAGTCGAACATCATCGGCGAGATGGTGCTCGGCCTGCCCAAGGAACCGCGCTGACGTGCGCGATCGCCTGCGCATCATCGCGGCGATCCTGTCCCGTCCATCGTTGTGGCCCACCGCGTTGCGGGTGGCCCGTCGTCTGATCCCCGTTCGGTGGTGGAGCGCACGGCCCTATCTGCCGCTGCCGTCGCGGGCCTATCTCCGGTTCCGTCTCGAGACGTACTACGGCAACGAAACGACGCACTTCGCCCCGGAAGATGTGCTGAAATATCTGCGATGGGTTCGCGAGTGGGGCTGAGGGTCGCCGTCAGGCGACGGCCGGACTGACATGAGGAGCGCGCTCGTCCTCAATGCGACGTACGAGCCGCTCAGCGTCGTTCCCACCCGTCGGGCCGCCTGCTTGGTCTTGCTCGACAAAGCCGATGTCGTCGAGGACGACGGGACGGTCCTTCGATCGGCGTCCATGGCCGTGCCGACTCCGCTCGTCATCCGGCTGCGTTACGTCGTGAAAGTCCCGTACCACCGGCGCACGTCGCTCTCACGCCGTGCGGTCTTCGCGCGCGACGACCATCGTTGTCAGTACTGCGGCGGATTCGCCGATTCGATCGACCACGTGATGCCGCGTTCGCGCGGCGGTTTGCACATTTGGGAGAACGTTGCGGCCGCCTGTCGGCGCTGCAATCTCGACAAGCGTGATCGCACGCCCGACGAGGCCGGGATGAAGTTGGCTCGGCCGCCGCACGCACCGCGCGAATTGGCCTGGGTGGCCGTGTCGGTGGGGCGCGTTCCCGAAGCCTGGAAGCCGTACCTGAACGTCGCATGATCATCGTCGATCACGTGATCGGCGGCTCACCGGCCGATCATCACGCCCGCGAACTGCCTCACGACGAGCGACCTCATCTGTGGTGGTTCACGTCGTCGCGCGGCGCGATCGTGCTCGGATCGGCTCAGTCAGCCGATGTCGTCGATCGGTCCGAGTGCGAGCGTCTCGATCTCGACATCGTCACGCGTCGCAGCGGGGGAGGGCTCGTGCTCGTGGGTCACGACCGAGAGGTGTGGCTCGACGTGCTGCTGCCGTCGTCGCATCCGCTCTGGGTGAACGACATTTCGCTCGCGTCGGCCTGGTTGGGTCGTGCGTGGTGCGACGCTTTGCTCGATCTCGGCGTGGGAGACACCTCCGACCTGGTGACTGTTCACGAGGGTCCGATGGAGCACAACGAGTTGTCGCCGCTGGTTTGTTTCGCTGGCCGCGCGCCGGGCGAAGTATTCATCGGTCGATCGAAAGCGGTGGGCATCAGCCAACGGCGAACGCGCGAATGGGTTCGATTCCAGTGCGCGTTGTCGTTGCGATGGGAGCCGAAAACCATGGCGGCTGTCGTTGCCGATTCGAGTGTCACGGTCGAGCGGTTGAGTGGTCTGGGTACCGACCTCGATCTCGATGTGTCTGACGTGGTCGACGCCGTTCAGCGGCGGATCACGGAGCGGCTCGCAGCTCGGTGACCTGACACGCGTCGATGGCCTTGACGGCCGCGAAGGGATTCACCGCGCCGGTGCCGTGAGGGTGGTACTCGAAGTGCAGATGTGGGGTCGAGCTGCTGCCGGTGCTTCCCACGTACCCGATCACTTGGCCCGCCTTCACCACCGATCCGACCGCGATGCCGTCGGCGAACGACGAGAAATGCGCATAGTGGAAGTACGTGCCGTCGGCCGCGGTGAGTCGCAGCGCGTTGCCGCCGAGTGATCCGGGGCGATCGAGGAACTGTCGCGTGATGGTTCCGTCGGTGACCGCGTACACCGCTTTGCCGGTGGGCGCGATGATGTCGACACCCAGGTGACGTCGACCGCCCGGACGGGGAGCCTTCCACGTATCGGCGAACCAGCACGGCCCTTGGACCGGAAACACCGACGGGGTGATGGCGGCTTGCTTCGGAGCCGCGTCGGGTGACGGTGTGGCGCTGTTGGGTGTGGTCGTCACCAGAACGAACGTGTGCAGATCGACGACTCCGGTCGTTGCGAGACCACGGGACTTCTGGAATTCGGCGATCGCGCGTGACGTGGCCTTGCCGAACACGCCGTCGGCGCCGCCGGCGACGTGGATGCCGACTTCGATGAGCCGCTGTTGCAGACGACGAACGCCGTCGCTCGATTCACCAACGGTCGGCAGGGCCGGAGCGGGGAGGAGTCCGAGAAGACGCGCGGTGTTTTCGTCGAGGGCACCCGTGGCGGGAACCTTCATCTGCTCTTGGTAACTGCGCAGTGCGGTCGTGGTGGCGGCGCCGAAGATGCCGTCGGCACCACCGCGAACGTTCAGTCCGGCTGCGATGAGTGCGCGTTGCAGAACCGCGACGGGTTCACCGCGCTGACCCACGCTGGGGAGAGAGGGTCCTGCGGAGGGGGATGGCGACATGGTCGTCGCCGGTGGTGTCGTGGGGGCCGGTGACGGCGACGCGGCCGGTGCGACGCCGGGGGCGATACCCAGGGCGATGGCCGTCCGCACGTCGACGAGGCCAGACGCGGTCAGGCCTCGGGCTGCTTGGAAGGCCGAGACTGCGGCGGCGGTGCCCGATCCGAAGATGCCGTCCACCCCGCCACGAACCGGGATTCCCGCCGTCACCAGGGCGTTCTGAAGAGTTCGTACCGCGTCGCCCCGCTGGCCGCGAGCCGGCAGGGCTGGGGCGGGAGCCAGGCCCAGGAGATGGGCCGAGGTGGGATCGAGGGCCCCGGTGGGGTTCAGGCCGGCTGATCGCTGGAACTGGGCCAGGGCCCCGGCAGTACCGCGACCAAAGATGCCGTCGGCTCCGCCCGGGACTGCGATACCCGCGCTGATCAGGGCTTTCTGGAGGTTCACGACCGCGCTTCCACGGTCACCCTGGCGAGGCAGGGCCGTGGAGGACACCTGGGTCTGGGCCGACACGGGGTCGAGCGACACCGGGACGACGACGAGCCCGACCGACAGTCCGACGGCGATCACCGACGGCGTCGCGACCCGGGCCAGATGACGAAACACGCCCAGTCATCGGCGAGCGGGCCCAAGAACTTGAGCATCCGGGGCGAATCGAGCGTTGTGGGGTCCGGTGGGGACCGTGGGGGAAAAAGTGGCGATAAGAGGGGAAAAGTGGTTGACAGAGGGGAGTAGTGGGGACAAAGATCAGAGGACTCGAACAGGCAGGCAGCGAGGGGCAGGTAGTGCAGGTATTCGTCGGACGTCATGAGCGGCAGCTCGACCCCAAGGGTCGGCTCGCGCTTCCGGCGACCTTCCGCCACCGCCTCGAGCCGCGTTGTTACCTGCTGCTCGGCCAGGACAAGTGCATCGCGGTCGTCACCGCCGAAGAGTCCGAGAACATCGCCACCGAAATCACCGCCGCGGTGAAGCGCGGGGAGAAGAGCGAGCAAGAGCGTCGCGCACTTGCGTCGAGCATGGTGGACGTCACATTCGACGCGCAGGGCCGCATCACTCTCGACGAATCGCTACGCGCGTACGCGGGTCTCACTCCCAACAGCAAGGTCGTGGTCGCTGGTGCGTTCGATCGAGTGGAGATCTGGGAAACACAGCGTTACGAACGCATGCTCGCGATGGGCACCGAGAAGATCGCCGGTGACGAACTGTGAACGGATTCACTCACGTTCCGGTGATGCGTGACGAGATCGTCGCGGTGTTCTCCACCGTTCCGAGCGGAGTCGTTCTCGACGCGACACTGGGCGGTGCCGGTCACAGCGAAGCACTTCTCGATTCGCGTAGCGATCTGTCGATTCTCGGAATCGATCAAGACGCCGACGCGTTGGCGGCCGCCAGCACTCGTCTCGCGCGCTTCGGTTCGCGCGCTCACGTTCGCCACTGCCGATTCGATCGGCTTGTCGATGCCATGGGGGACACCGGGATCGAGCAGCTGTCGGGTGCGCTGTTCGATCTCGGTGTTTCTTCACATCAGTTCGATGCCCCCGAGCGAGGCTTCTCGTATCGCCACGATGCGCCACTCGACATGCGCATGGATGCGTCGCGCGGACGTTCGGCTTCCGACATCGTCAACGAATCATCCGAGGACGAACTGGCCGATCTGATCCATCGATTCAGCGATGAGCGTTTCGCCCGCCGGATCGCTCGTGCCATCTGCGCGAACCGCCCGATCACGACCACCGCCGAACTCGCGTCCATCGTGGCTTCGGCGATCCCGGCTCCGGCTCGTCGTCGCGGTGGTCATCCGGCCAAGCGCACGTTCCAAGCCTTGCGCATCGCGGTGAACGAGGAACTCGACGTTCTGCCGGTCGCCCTCGATGCAGCAATCGAGAAGACCGGCAAAGGTGGTCGCGTCGCGGTGCTCTCGTACCACTCCGGTGAGGATCGCATCGTCAAGGAACGCTTCGCCTTCCACCGCACCGGTGGTTGCCAGTGTCCCCCCACTCTCCCGTGCGTGTGCGGAGCGGTGGCGAGGGTCGATGTGGTGCGCGTGGCGTCGAAGCCGTCGGCCGCCGAACTCGAGCGCAATCCGCGCAGTGCGTCGGCCCGTCTGCGCGTGGTGGAGGTTCGCTGATGGCTCGCACCGCTGTCGCGCGCTCGACCGTCAAGCCGGCCAATCGGCCGGCGAAGAAGCCGACCAAGAAGACCGTGACCACGAGAACCTCGGCCGACCGTCAGGCCCGACCGGCCACGCGTCAGCGCTCGAAGCCGACCCGTTCGAAGCTGGCACTGGCCGTCTCCAACCGCAATCTGACCCGTCGCAGTCGGCGCTTGGTGTACGTGACGTCGGGTGTGGTGATTCTGGTCGTCGGCATCATGATGATGATCGTCATCGCCCAGACGCGCATCGCCGAGAATCAGATGCAGATCGACAAGATCGAGAGCCAGATCTCGGCTGAGCGTGATCGCTACAACACCCTGCGCCTCGAGCGTTCGTCACTGCGTGAGCCGGCTCGTCTGGTGGCCAACGCGCGAGCCATCGGCATGCAGCCGGGGGTCGGTACCGACTTCACATCGGTCGATCCGTACACGGTGGCCGCGGTTCTCGTGTCCACTGGCGGTGTCGATGCCGAGCTGCTCGATGCGACGGAGAATCCGTTCGAGACCTACGGCGAGTTCAAGGCCACGGTTGGAGGTCAGCCGTGACGACACGCCGCAGCAGTTCGACCCGGACCCGCGCCACTCGGTCCAGTGCGACGCGCACGAAGAGTGCGCCCAAGAAAAGCGCACCCAGCAAGAGCGCACCCAAGAAAGCCCCGAAGAGTCGGTCATCACGAACGACGTCGTCGGCGGCCGCGCGCTGGAGTCTGGGACCGTCGCGCGGCCGGGCCCGCTTCGCGTTCGGTGTGGGCATGTTGCTCTTCGCGGCGGCCATCGGCCGTCTCGTGTGGGTGCAGGTGTGGGACGGTTCGGCGCTTCGGGCCGAAGGTGTCCAGCAGCGCGAGTCGTATCTGAAAGTGGCGGCTCCGCGCGGCACGATCTTCGATCGTGACGGCAACGAGATGGCCATCACGGTGCCGGCGACGTCGATCTACGCCAATCCGAAAGCCGTCGTGGATGCTCAGGCGACCGCGCACCTGCTCGGTCAGATGCTCGGGTTCGACGTTGAGCGTGAAGCCGAACTGGCCTCGAAGTTGAGCGATCGCTCGCAGTCGTTCGTGTACGTCCAGCGATTCGTCGACGACTCGGTGGCCGAGGCGATCCTCGCACTCAATCTCGCCGGTGTGAACGGCGTGACCGAACCCAAGCGGGTGCAAGTGGCCGGCGGTCTCGCGCGCAACGTGATCGGTCGCACCGATCCGTTCGGTGACGGTGCAGCCGGACTCGAACTGCAGTACGACAAGGTGCTTCGGGGTGTCGAAGGAACCGTCGTGCGCGAGGTGAACAACGCTGGCCGCACACTGCCGGGCGGCTCGAAGGTCATCGAGTCGGCGCGCCCGGGAACTGATCTCGTGCTCACCATCGACCGATCGATGCAGTATCAGGTCGAGCAGGCATTGCTGCAGCGAGTTGGCGAACTCTCGGCCAAGGGTGGCCACGCCATCGTGATGGACGTCGCGACCGGTGAGGTTCTCTCCATCGCCAGCGCCGAACGCACCGAGGCCGGACTGGTCCAGATCTCATCGGGCAACTTGGCTGCTGTCGAAGCGCACGAACCCGGTTCGGTCGCCAAGATCTTCAGCGTCGCGGCCACGCTCGACAAGGGCGTGGCCACACCGTCATCGGTGTATCAGGTCCCTGGTGTGTTCGTGTTCGACGAGGGCACGAAGTTCGAATACAAGATCAAGGACGCCTATCCGCACGACCTCGAGCCGATGACGCTGCACGACATCCTCGTCAAGTCGTCGAACATCGGAACGATGATGGCAGCCACCGAGATCGGTGTGGAGGGCCTCCACGACTACCTGCAAGCATTCGGCTTCGGTCGTAGCACGGGCCTCGGCTACCCCGGAGAGAGTTCGGGATCGCTCCGTGACGCCGACGAACTGCGCGGTTCGGAGAAAGCCACGATCACCTACGGCTACGGATTCGCATCGACGTCGCTGCAGTTGGTGTCAGCCGTGAACGCGGTGGCCAACAACGGCGTGTTCGTCGCGCCTCGACTCGTGCGCGCCACCATCGACGACAAGGGGGTGTACTGGGAGTCGCCGTTGGGTGAAACGCGTCGAGTCGTCTCCGAACAGACCGCCCGCACGATGACCGGAATCCTCACCGATGTCGTCTGTCTCGGTACTGCGACACGCGCGCAGGTGTCGGGCATCTCCGTGGCTGGCAAGACCGGCACCGGGTACAAGACGCAGGACAACGGCACCTACGTCACCGAGGACGGCACCCGCGCTTACTTCGCGACGTTCGTGGGCTACCTTCCCGCGAATAACCCTCGCGTCACCATTCTCGTCTCGATCGACGAACCGAATCCGAGCAGCCGTGACCGTTTCGGTGGAACTGCCGCCGCTCCGGTGTTCGCCGCGCTCGCCAAGGTCGCCATCCAGGAACTCTCGATCGAGCCGGGTGACGGCGACCGTGGTTGTGTGAAGTGACGTGTCGATCGTGACCGTATCGACCCCGCGCTCGCTCTCGGACCTGGCCCGAGTGCTCGGCCATTCGCTCGATCAGACATCGGTCGTGGCCCGCGTGACTCACGACTCGCGTGACGTGGTTCCGGGGTCGATCTTCTGCTGTGTTCGTGGACAACGATCCGACGGGCACGACTTCGCGGTCGATGCCGCGGCTCGTGGCGCGATCGCAGTCGTCGTCGAGCGACCCGTGCCGGGCCTGTCGATCCCGCAGATCCACGTCGCGGACTCTCGTATCGCTCTCGCCCAATTGTCGTGCGAGTTCTTCGGTCACCCGTCGCAGCAGTTGCGTGTCATCGGCGTGACCGGAACCAATGGCAAGACGACCACCACCCAACTCCTGGGTTCGATCATGCGCACCGCCGGCTGGACCAGCGAAGTATTCGGAACATTGTCGGGGCAGTACACGACGCCGGAGGCTCCCGTGCTTCAGGAGCGTCTGGCCGGATTCCTCGCCGAGGGTGGACGGGCGGTGGCGATGGAGGTGTCGTCGCACTCACTCGCCTTGCACCGGGTCGATGGCACGCGGTTCGCTGTGGGTGTCTTCACCAATCTCGGCCGTGACCACCTCGACTTCCACGGCGACATGGAGTCGTACGGAGCCGCCAAGGCCCGACTCTTCACCGCTGAATTCTGCGATCGGGCCGTGATCAATGTCGACGATGCCTTCGGAGCGCAGCTGGCGCGCATGGTGGACCGGAACGTCGACGTCATCTCGTACTCGCGGGCCGACGTGAGCGACGTGACGATCAGTCCGGTTTCTCACTCGTACACCTGGCGAGGCCGCCGGGTGACCGCGCCACTCGGCGGATCGTTCAACGTGATGAATTCGCTCGCGGCCGCCACCGCGGCCGTTGCGGCCGGGCTCGACTCCGACTCGGTGGTGGCCGGACTGGCGTGCGCGCCGACGGTGCCCGGTCGATTCGAGAGTGTGGAAGCCGGTCAGGTCTTCACGGTTCTGGTCGATTACGCCCACACGCCCGATGGCCTCGCCGAAGTTCTGCGCTCCGTGCGCGAAGCGAACCTCGAAGGCGGAAAGGTCATCCTCGTCTTCGGTTGCGGTGGCGATCGCGACAAGGCCAAGCGGCCGATGATGGGCGAAATCGCCGTCTCCTTGGCCGACTCCGTGATCATCACGTCGGACAATCCACGCTCGGAAGACCCGCGGGCGATCATCGACTCGATCGCGGCAGGTATTCCCGATCACCTTCGTCACCGCCTGCACGGAATCTTCCCCGAGCGAGCCGAGGCGATCGGTCGTGCACTCCGCCTGGCTTCCGCGCACGACGTCGTCGTGATCGCCGGCAAGGGTCACGAAATCACCCAGACCATCGGAAGTACGGTGATTCCCTTCGACGATCGGGTCGTGGCCCGCGAATTCCTGGAGGGCCGTTCATGATCGCGGTGATGATCGCCGGAGCCACGGCCATGTTCGTGTCGCTGTTCGCGACTCGCTTCCTCATCACCTTCTTCCGCGATCGCGGCAAGGGTCAACCCATCCTCGGCAAGGAAGACCACGGACCCGAACATCACAAGAAGAAGTCGGGAACTCCGACCATGGGCGGTCTGGCGATCGTCGGAGCCGCGTTCATCGGTTGGCTCGTCGCTCACATTCGCGACGGTCTGGCGTTCTCCGATCAAGCGATGATCATGTGGGTCGGCATCATCGTGATGGCGGGTATGGGCCTGCTCGATGACGTGATCAAGGTCAACAAGGGCCACAACCGCGGCATCTTCTGGAAGAAGAAGGGCTACATCACCTTCGCCATGGCGTGCGGCATCACGTGGTGGCTGGTGGCGGCAACCAACATCTCGGAAACGGTCTCGTTCACGCGCTTCGACTGGCCCGGCTGGGAGATCCCGTGGTGGCTCTGGGTCGTGTGGACTGCCCTCATGATGTGGGCCACCACCAATGCGGTCAACGTCACCGACGGTCTCGACGGTCTCGCGGGTGGTTCGGCACTCCTCGGATTCCTGGCGTTCACGATCATCGGCTACTGGTCGTTCCGTAATCCCGAGGTGTACGGAGTGCTCGCGGGCGGAACCGTGAATCCGCTCGACCTCGCGGTGCTCTCGGCTGGGTTCGCCGGAGCCTGCGGTGGATTCCTGTGGTGGAACGCCGCACCAGCGCGGATCTTCATGGGCGACGTGGGGGCTCTCGGCATCGGCGCTGCCCTCGGTTTGCTCGCAGTCGGCACCAACACACACTTCCTGCTTCCGCTGATCTGTGGAGTGAACGTGATGGAAGCCGGTTCGGTTGCCATCCAGATGACGATCTTCAAGGCCTCGGGTCGCAAGCGTCGTTTCTTCCGCATGACTCCGATCCATCACCACTTCGAACTGATCGGCTGGCCCGAGACCACCGTCATCATCCGCTTCTGGATCATCGGTGGCATTTGTGTCGCCGCCGCATTGGCCATGTTCATCGGCGACTTCACGCGAATCACCGACTCGGGGTTCTTGCGGTGAGCGAACGCGCCTTGGTGTACGGAGTCGCGGTGGCTGGCTTGGCGACCGTTCGCGCTCTGGTCGACCGCAACGTCGACGTCGTCGCGGTCGACGATCAGCCGACGCCGGCTAAGTCGTCGGCGCTGGCCGCCATGGGTATCGAACTGCGCACGACTCCCGACGATGTCGAACTCGACGCGATGATCGCCGCGTCCACAGTGGTCGTGCCGGCCCCCGGCGTTCCCGAGAGCCACCGGGTGGTGCGGGCCGCGCAGCGGATTGGTCGTCGTGTCGCCACCGAGCTCGATCTGGCCTACGACTGGGAGTCGGCCCGCGTCGGAGGTCCGCGTCCGATCGTCGCGGTGACCGGCACCGATGGCAAGACCACCACCACGTTGCTCGCCGCCGCGATGATTCACGCCGCGGGTCGGGCGACGGTTGCTTGCGGCAACACCGAAGTGCCGATGGTCGAGGCGTTGGGGATGGACGTCGACTGCTTCGTCGTCGAAGCCACCAGCTTTCGACTGGCGTTCACGACGACCTTCCGCGCCGATGCCGCCGCCTGGTTGAACTTGGCGCCCGATCATCTCGACTGGCACGAGTCGATGAAGACGTACGAGGCGGCCAAGGCCCGTCTGTGGGCTCACGTTCGCCCGTCCGACACCGCCATCGGTTGGGTCGATGATCCGATCGTGATGCGGCATCTGGCCCGCGCCGCCTGCAAGCGCGTCACGTTCGGACTCGACCAGGCCGACTACAAGGTGGTCGACGGTGCGCTGACGGGGCCATCTGGTGTGATCGGCCACGTTGGTGCGATGCGTCGCGCCCTCCCGCACGACGTCACCAACGCGTTGTGCGCCTCGGCACTCGTGATCGAGAGTGGACTCGCCGACGCGCGGTCGATCGGAGCCGCGCTCGGAGATTTCGAGGCTCCGCACCACCGCATCGAATTCGTGGGTCAGCACGACGACATTTCGTGGTTCGACGACTCGAAGGCCACCACCCCTCACGCCGTGCGCACGGCGCTGCGCGGATTCAGCAATGTGGTCCTGATCGCTGGCGGTCGCAACAAGGGTCTCGATCTGGCGCCCCTTGCCGACGAGAGCGCACGCATTCGCGCAGTCGTGGCGATCGGCGATGCCGCCGACGAAGTGGCCGCAGTGTTCGCGGGACTCCGTCCGGTCGAGCATGCATCGTCCATGAGCGAAGCGGTCGAGACCGCGCGTCGTCTCGCTCGAGCCGGTGACACCGTTCTGCTGTCGCCTGGTTGCACGAGTTTCGATTGGTACGACGGATACGCCCGGCGTGGTGAGGACTTCACCCGCTGTGTGCGTGACCTGATGGGAGTGAGCCGATGACCGTTGCCATCCAGACCCGTCGTCGGGCCAGCAATCGTCGGTCACCCATCGCCGAACGTCGCCGCCAAGCACTCGAGCAGGCGCGTGGCTCGCGCAACAAGTCGACTCGCCGCTCGCGTTATGTCGAGCGCGTCAGTAAGGACCCCAAACCTCTCGGCTTCTACGTGATCGCAGTGGTCACGCTCACGCTGGTTCTCTTCGGTCTCGTGATGGTTCTCTCGTCGTCGTCGATCGTGTCGTTCCACCGTGGTCGTTCGCCCTGGTTCTTCTTCTCGAAGCAGGCGATCTACGCAATCGTCGGTGGTGTCGCTCTCTTCATGGCCTACCGCATGCCGCTCGACAAACTCCGGCTGATCGCGCGTACCCTGCCCGTCTTCGGTCTGGGCTTCATGTTGATGTCGTTCGTTCCGGGTATCGGAACCTCGGTCAACGGTGCGCGCGCCTGGGTGCACATCGGCGACTACAACATTCAGCCGGCCGAGTTCATGAAGTTGATCCTCATCGTGTACGGGGCGGATCTCCTGGCCCGCCGCGAGAAGAGCATCCACGACTTCACTCAGGCCTTGCGGCCGTACCTCACGGTGGTCGCTCTTGCGGCCGGAATCGCGATCGTGCAGAGCGACATCGGTTCGTGTGTCGTCCTGTCGCTCATCGGCGTGAGCATGCTGTTTCTGGCCGGTGCTCCGCTCAAGCCGATGTTCCTCGCCGCCATCGGGGCCGGCTGCCTCGGTGCTCTCTACGTGGCGCAGGACCCCGACAAGTTGTCGCGCATCACGTCGTTCCTCGACATTCATGGGACCCGCGAGAGCGACGGCTACCAGGTGTACCAAGCACTCATCAGCCTCTCGAACGGCGGTCTCACCGGAACGGGTATCGGCGCCGGCACCGGCAAGTGGGGTTACGTCCCGATCGCCCACAGCGACTTCATCTTCTCGATCGTCGGCGAGGAGATGGGTCTTCTCGGCGTACTCGGCCTGATGACACTCTTCGCGTTCCTCATCTACTTCGCGTTCCAGGTGGCGCTGTCGTGTCGCCATCGTTTCGGATTCCTGGTCGCGGCCGGCATCGGCTGTTGGATGACGGTGCAGGTGACCATCAACATCGGTGGTGTGATAGGCATCATGCCCGTGACGGGACTCACACTTCCGTTCATCTCCTTCGGTGGAAGTTCGCTCATCGCATCGATGGCTGCCGCCGGACTTCTGATGAACGTCGCCCGTCGCCCGCGATGACCGTCCACGCCGTCGTCACTGGCGGCGGGACCTCCGGGCACGTTCTGCCCGCTCTGGCCGTGATCGAAGCCCTCGTCGATCGCGGCCATTCCCTCGACACCTTGCGTTACTTCGGGGCACAACGCGGCGTCGAGACCCGCCTCGTTCCGCCGACCGGCGTTCCCCACACCTTCTTCGACGTCGTCGGATTACAGCGTTCGTTCGACCGGATGTCCGACAACATCGGTTTCGTTCCGCGTCTGCTGGCCGCGCGTCGTCGAGCGATCGCGATGTTCAAGGCCGATCGACCGCGTGTGGTCGTGAGTGTCGGCGGATACGCGAGCCTCCCTGCCGTTCTGGCCGCGCGTCGCTTGCGCATTCCGATCGTCGTGGTGAGTTACGACCGTCGCCCCGGTCGTTCGAGTGAGATCACCGCGCGCTGGGCCGCGGCGTGCGCCGTGGCGTTTCCCGATTCACCACTGCCGCGCGCTCGCCACACCGGCGCACCGGTTCGTCGGGAGATTCGCCGTATCGACCGCACGATCGACCGCCGGGCGGCGCGGCAGCGCTTGGGTGTGGGCCCCGATCGGTTCCTCGTGGTCGCGGTGGGTGGATCCCTCGGTTCCGCCGGGTTGAACTCCGCGGTGGAGAAGTTGGTGCGAGAATCGGCATCCGATTCGACTCTCGCCGTACGTCATGTCGTCGGCGATCGTTTCCTCGCCGATGTGACTCAACGAATGAACGACATCATCACCACGAGCGGTGGCATCCGTTACGACGTCATCGGATACGACGACGCCATCCGCGACGTGTACGCGGGGTGCGACCTCTTCGTGGGTCGTGGGGGAGCGGGAACCATTGCCGAAGTGGCGAGTGTGGGTGTTCCATCGATCTTGGTTCCGTGGTCGGGAGCGGCCGACGATCATCAGACCGGGAACGTTCGTTGGTTGGCTGATCGAGGTGCAGCAGCGATGTTGTCCGATGACGATGTGGTCGATTCGCTGGTCGATGTGGTTCGTGCTCTGCGCATCGACGACTTCCGGCGTGACCAGTTGGCGACACGAGCTCACGACCTCGGTGATCTCAATCGTCGGGGGGCGATCGCCGAGTTGATCGACGAGGTCGCTCAGCGTGGCTGATCTCGATCTGTCGACGACCCGTCGTCTTCATGTGATCGGAGTCGGCGGCCCCGGAATGAGTGCACTGGCCATCGTGCTGGCGCAGATGGGCCATCGTGTGTCGGGGAGTGACATTCGAGAGACGGCCGTGCTCGCCAACGTCCGCGCGGCTGGCGTGTCGGTCACCATCGGGCACGATCCTCGGCTGGTGTCGGGTTGTGATGCGGTCACGTATTCGACCGCTGTGCCACTCGACAACGTGGAAGTTCGTGCGGCGAATGAGGCCGGCGTGCGTGTCATGCACCGTTCGCAGATGCTCGCGGCCATTTGCGCGCGAACCACGGCGCTCGGTGTGGCCGGCACTCACGGCAAGACGACGACGTCTTCGCTCTTGCGAGCCGCCATGTCGTCGCTCGAACCCAACTTCGTCATCGGCGGTGACGTGATCGATCTCGGAACCGGCGCAGCGTGGACGGGTGGACCGCACATGGTCGTCGAGGCCGACGAGAGCGACGGCACCTACCGCACGCTTCCATTGCGTGGTGCGATCATCACCAACATCGATGTCGACCATCTCGACCACTTCGGATCCTTCGACGATCTTCAACGTGATTTCGCAGCCTTCATGGCCGGAGTCGACGGCCCCGTCGTGGTGGGTTGGGACGACGAGATCGCCCGAACCGTGGCCCGCTCGGCCGGCCTGCGGCAGCTCGTCACGTACGGCGCCGACGCGGGTTGCCACGTGAAGTGGAGCGATGTGCTCGCTGAGAGCGACGCCATGCGGTTCACGATCAGCGGGACGTTCGGTCAACGAACGGTTCGGCTGCCCCTGCGCGGTCGGCACAACGTGGCCAATGCGTGTGGGGCTCTGGCGCTGGCCACCGAGTTCGGTGTCGACATCGACGAAGCGATCCGAGGAGTCGAAGCGTTCGGTGGTGTGGGTCGTCGATTCGATGTCGTCGGCCGTGCCGACGGTGCGACGTTCGTCGACGACTACGCGCACTTGCCACGCGAGATCGCCGCGGTTCTGGCCGCTGCGCGGGCGGGCGGGGAGTGGAAACGCATCGTGGCCGTCTTCCAGCCCAATCGGTACAACCGCATGGCCACCATGGCTCCGGAGTACGCCGACGCGTTCGTCGATGCCGACGTGGTCGTGTTGACCGACATCTATTCGTCGGGAACCACACCGATCCCGGGCGTCACCGGGCACTTGGTGGTCGACGCCGTGCGTTCTCGACATCCCGACGCTCGAGTCGAGTGGGTCGCCGGTCGTAGCGACCTGGCCCGGGCGGTTTCGGCCCTCGTCGAACCGGGAGACGTGTGCATCTCGATGGGATGCGGTGACATCGAATTCTTGCCGCGTGAGATTCTCGAGGTGCGCGGTGCGCTCTGACGTGCGCGACGAACTCCAGAAACGTCTCGGCGATCGGATTCGTTTCGATGTGCCGATTGGTCCGCTCACCACGTATCGCGTGGGCGGGTCGGCGGCGGCTTTCGTGACGGTCGAATCACGTGCCGAACTCGATCGAGTGGCCGCGGCCTGCAGTGCGCTCGACGTAACGACACTCGTGATCGGCCGCGGGAGCAACATGCTGGTGGCCGACGACGGCTTCGACGGAGTGGTGCTACAACTCGGAGATTTCGCGACGTTCGTCGAGTTGCCCGATCACGGTGTGTCGAGTCCGATCGTGCGCGTCGGCGCGGCCACGAGTTTGCCGATCCTCGCTCGTCGCACCGCCGCAGCCGGCTGGTGCGGACTCGAGTGGGCAGTTGGTGTCCCCGGATCGGTGGGTGGTGCGGTGCGCATGAACGCCGGTGGGCATGGCTCCGACATGGCGGCCTCGCTCGTGGACGTCCTTGTGGTCGATCTCTCCACGGGCGCCACGCGCACCTGGACTCACCACGAACTCGGACTGCGCTTCCGCGGATCCGATCTCGACGATCGCCGTGTGGTCGTGGAAGCGCGCCTACGGGTCGAACCGGGTGACGCGACCGAGGCTCAGAGAGTGATCGACGACATCGTCAAATGGCGCCGGGAGAACCAGCCCGGAGGTCAGAATGCTGGTTCGGTGTTCGTGAATCCGATTCCGGGTGTGTTGTCGGCTGGTGAGCTCATCGATCGAGCCGGTCTGCGGGGTTTTCGCATCGGAACGGCTGAGGTGTCGGCCAAGCACGCCAACTTCATCCAGGCCGACGAGGGCGGAAGGGCATCCGATGTGATGGCCGTGATGCGCCACGTCCACGACCTCGTGTTGTCCGAATCGGGGCACGATCTGCGCTCCGAAGTCCGTTTGGTCGGTTTCGCATGACGAGTTTCGACGACGTCGATCCCGATGTGGAGGCCGAACTCGCCTCGGCGTTCACTGAGCACGAGAACGATGATGATCACGGTGACGATGAGCGCGACGTGTCGCGCACGAAGGTTCGCGAACCCAGGCGTCGTCTGCCCCGACCCGATCTGATCGGTTGGGCCAAGCGCTCGCGCAGTTCATCCGCCAAGACGCCGAACAAGCCGTCGACCGCCAAGACGTCGACCGCCAAGACGTCGAACAAGCCGTCGGGGCCAGCGAAGAAGAGTGTGGGCGGCAAGACCCGGTTCGTGATCTCCGACGACGCGCCGCGGGCCGAACGCGGCACGCAAGCGGCTCCCATCGGACGCTCGCGATTCCGCGAGCGACGTATTGCGGTTCGGCGCGCGGCTGGGCGTCGACGTCTGCGTTGGGTCGTGGTGGTCGGCGGTGTGGTCGCGGCGGCACTCGTCGCACTCTTGTTGCTGGCGAGTCCGATCCTGTCGATCCGCCAGGTCGACGTGGAGGGCGTCGTCTACGCCGACCCCGAGCGAGTCGGCGAAGTCGTCGCATCGCTGAAGGGCGACCCGATCCTCACGGCCGACTTGTCGGGAGCCGAGTCCGATCTCGAAGCGATTCCCTGGATCAAGGCGGCACGGGTGTCGATGCATCTTCCCTCGCGCGTGATGATCCAAATCGCCGAACGCACACCGATGGCGTTCTTCCGGGCCGTCGATGGTTTCAACCGTGTGATCGACATCGATGGCCGTGTGCTCGACGTCATCGAAGGCGACCCGGTCGACTACCCGCCCATCCGAGGAACCGGCCCCAACCTGACCCCAGGTGATCTCGTGGGCCAACCGTTCCTCGGTGCAGTCCAACTCCTCAACGCTCTGCCCCGCGACCTGCGCCTACGCGTGATCTCGGCCGCCGCCAGCCCGGAGGGGGAGTTGTCCCTCGAGTTGACCGACGGGGTCACGGTGCTGTTCGGCCGACCCGAGGGGTTCCAGGACAAATTGGTCGGCGTGGTCAACGAGATCAAGCGGCAGGGGTCGCGGTCGTATTCGGTGATCGACGTCTCGACCGGCGAGCCGAGCGTCCGCTGAGGTCCGGGTATCCCACCACCCATGGCCCTGAACTGCGAGAATGTGCCCCAACTCTGAATCGGAGGAGTCGATGGCCGGGAGCCGCAACAACTACATCTGCCAGATCAAGGTGGTCGGCGTGGGCGGAGGCGGAGTCAACGCCGTCAACCGCATGATCGAGCGCAACCTCCGTGGTGTCGAGTTCATCGCCATCAACACCGACATCCAGGCGCTGATGACGAGCGACGCCGAGTTGAAGCTCGACATCGGCCGTGAACTCACCCGTGGTCTCGGCGCTGGCAGCGACCCTGAAGTGGGTCGTCAGGCCGCCGAGGCGCATCGCGACGAGATCGAGGACGCGCTCAAGGGCTCCGACATGGTCTTCATCGCTGCTGGCGAGGGCGGCGGAACCGGAACCGGTGCCGCGCCCATCGTGGCCGAGATCGCCAAGAGCGTCGGTGCTTTGACCATCGGCATCGTCACGCGTCCGTTCTCGTTCGAAGGCCGTCGCCGTGCGGTGCAGGCCGACTCCGGTATCGCCAAGCTCAAGGAAAAGGTCGACACGCTCATCGTCGTCCCGAACGATCGTCTGCTGTCGGTCGTCGACTCACGCGACACCGTCATCGAAGCCTTCAGCAAGGCTGACGAGGTTCTGTACAGCGGCGTGTCGGGTATTTCCGAACTCATCACCAATCCGGGTCTCATCAACACCGACTTCGCCGACGTGAAGATGACGTTGCAGAACGCCGGTTCGGCGCTCATGGGTATCGGTACCGCCAGTGGCGACAGCCGTGCGCGCGACGCCGCGCTCAAGGCGTTGTCGAGCAATCTGCTCGAGGCGTCCATCGAAGGTGCACGCGGTGTCCTGCTCAACGTCACCGGTCCGTCCACGATGACCCTCATGGAGATGAACGAAGCCGCCGAGATCATTCACGGCATCGCGCATCAGGACGCCAACATCATCTTCGGAACCGTCATCAACGACGAGATGGGCGACGAGGTCAAGGTCACCGTCATCGCGGCCGGCTTCGATCGATGGGACGGTGCGCCGCAGGTGAAGCCCACCGCGCGACCCTCCGGCCGCTCGGCTCCGAAGGACGCGCGTCCGTCGGCGCCGTCCAAGGACATCTTCTCGTCCGATCCGCTGTCGTTCGGCGACGGTGACGGTGACGACGATTTCGACGTTCCGTCGTTCTTGAAGTAACCGTCGTGGCCGCCCTGGTGGCCTGGCCCAGTCGACCCGAGGTCACCTTCGCCATCGGAACGCGCCGTGACGGTGATGCACGTCTCGACGGTCCCGATTGGAGTCGGGTCACGTCCACCATTCACTCCGAGCGTTGGACGTTGCTCACCGAAGAGCATGGCTCGGTGGTACGTGTCGTCAGCGCCGCCGGTGAACACTGTGGTCGTGACGGAGACGCCATCGTGACATCGGCCGTGTCGACGCCGATCGGAGTGTGGGTCGGCGATTGTGCACCGATCGGACTGGTGGGGGACCGGTCGATCGCGGTCGTGCACGCCGGTTGGCGCGGACTCGAGGACGGTGTCGTCGAATCGGCGGTCGACACCATGGTGTCGACGGGTGATTCGCTTCGGGGCGCGATCATCGGACCGCACATTCGGGCGTGCTGTTACGAGTTCGGATCCGACGACCTCGACCGACTGGCCCACCGTTTCGGCGCGGCAGTGTGCGGAGTCACCCGTGAGTCGCGACCGGCCTTCGATGTGAACGCCGCGATCCGCATCGTTCTCGCTCGGTTGGGTATCGCGTCGATCGTCGATGTGGGTCGTTGCACCGGGTGCCGCGCCGACGCCTTCTTCTCGCATCGCGTCCGTCGTGAGAGCCAGCGACACGTGTTCGGTGCCTGGATCGGGGAGCCGCCAGCATGAGCGAGACAGTTGCTCAGCGACTCGCTGCGATCGACGCTCGGATCCGAGAGCGAACCGACCGCCCCGTCACGGTGATCGCGGTCACCAAAGCGTTCGGTGTCGACGCGGTGCGGGCCGCGGTGGCAGCCGGTTGTCGTGACATCGGTGAGAACTACGCCCAGGAACTGATCGACAAGATGCGCGAATACGGCGAGCACGATCGACCCACGGTGCACTTCATCGGGCGACTGCAGTCGAACAAGGTCAAGATGCTGGCGCCTGTCGTCGACGTGTGGCAGTCGGTCGATCGGGCGTCTTTGGTGGATGAGATCGCTCGGCGGGCTCCGGGTGCGCGCATCTTCGTGCAGGTGAACGCCACTGGTGAGGCCGACAAGGGAGGCTGTGACCCGGGACTCGTTCCCGAACTCGTCGAGACGGCGCGGACGCGTGGTTTACGGGTCGACGGATTGATGGTGGTCGGGCCGACCGACGGAGATCGGCAACGAACCGCCGCCGCGTTCGCCACCGTGGCCGCCCTCGCACGAGATGTCGGCGTGCACGAGTTGTCCATGGGGATGTCCGACGATCTCGATCTGGCTCTCGATGCCGGTTCGACGATGGTGCGCATCGGCTCGGCCATCTTCGGGGGGCGTCCACCCACGCGGTGAACCCCTGGAGTACGATTCGGCCACCATGTCGATTTTCCGGCGAGCGATGGATTACCTCGGTCTCGGCGAGGACGACGCGTACGACGATTACGACGAGCCGCAAGCGGCCGATCGCACGACGTACGACGAGCCGTCTCGTCCGGTGGCCCGTCAGGTCACACCGCGCGACACCGAGCCCGTTCCGGCCCGGCGTCCCGCAGTCGATGACTCGTCGATTCAGCCGCGTCCGATCTCGGGCCGCCAGACATCGAGTGTGCGAACCATCGGCACCCCGGGTGCTCCCGGTGAGCCGTACACCGTGAAGGCCATTCGTTTCAACGACATCCAGGAAGTGGCCAATCGTTATCGCGACGGCCACCCCGTGATCCTCAACACCGAGGGCTGCGATGCCGAAGTCGCACGCCGCATGGTCGACTTCTCGAGCGGACTGGCCTACGGACTTCACGGCAAGATCGAAAAGGTCGCCAAGGGTGTGTACCTCTTGAAGCCAGCCGCTCGATCGAATCCCGACGCGTACTGAGTTACGCCCATGTCCGGATTCATCGCCACCATCATCTTCGTGTTCCAGATCGCGTTGATCGTGCGTGTGGTTCTGTCGTGGTTCCCCGGGGGTGGCCCGCGCCCCGTGAGTGAAATCGTCTACCGCGTCACCGAACCCGTGCTGGGCCCCGTGCGACGGGCGCTGCCGTCGTTCGGCGGACTCGATCTTTCGCCGCTCATCGTGATCCTGGTCTTGAACGTCATCCTTCAGGTGCTCTGAGCGCGGGCGCTCGTAGCCTGGGCCCGCTCATGTCTGGCCATCAGTACCCGGCGGTCGAACCGCAGCCATCGTTCCCGACGATCGAAACGTCGGTGCTCGACCGCTGGCACGCGCAGCAGGCCTTCGAGGCCTCGGTGTCGGCTCGTCCCGCGGGGCCGAACGGCGACAACGAGTTCGTCTTCTACGACGGTCCGCCCTTCGCCAACGGTCTGCCCCACTACGGTCACCTACTCACCGGGTTCGTGAAGGATGCGGTGCCGCGCTACCACACCATGCGCGGGCGCCGAGTCGAGCGGCGCTTCGGCTGGGACTGCCACGGATTGCCGGCCGAAGTCGAAGCCGAGAAGCAACTCGGCATCTCGGGTCATCCCGAAGTCACCGAATACGGCATCGAGAAGTTCAACGAGTTCTGCCGTTCGAGTGTGCTGCGCTACACGAGCGAGTGGGAGCGCTATGTCACCCGCCAAGCTCGGTGGGTCGACTTCGACAACGACTACAAGACGCTCGACCTCTCGTACATGGAGAGCGTCATGTGGGCTTTCAAGACGTTGTGGGACAAGGGTCTGGTCTACGAGGGCAACCGCGTGTTGGCGTATTGCTGGCGGTGCGAGACTCCGCTCAGCAACACCGAGACGCGCATGGACGACGTGTATCGCGATCGCCAGGATCCGGCGCTCACCGTCGCATTCCGCCTCGAGAGTGGTGACGAGATCCTTGCCTGGACCACCACCCCGTGGACGCTGCCCTCCAACCTCGCGCTGGCCGTCGCGCCCGATGTCGAGTACTCGGTGGTCGCGCACGAGGGTCGGCGCCTGATCGTGGCCTCGGCCCGGCTGGCGGCCTACGAGCGCGAGATCGGCAACGAGGTGGTGGCCACGCTGCGCGGCTCCGATCTGGTCGGTCGCCGCTATCAACCGTTGTTCCCCTACTTCGCCGACACCGAGAACGCGTTCCAGGTTCTCGGCGCCGATTTCGTGACCACCGAAGACGGAACCGGCGTCGTGCACATGGCGCCTGGCTTCGGCGAAGACGACCAGAACGCGTGTCAGGCATCGGGTATCCCGGTCGTGTGTCCGATGGACAGCCACGGTTGCTACACCGCTGAAGTGACCGACTGGGTCGGCCAGCACGTGTTCGAAGCCAACCCGTCGATCATCAAGCATCTGAAGTCGGTTGGCGTCGTCGTTCGCCACGACTCGTACGACCACGCGTACCCCCACTGCTGGCGCTGCAACGAACCGCTCGTCTATCGGGCCATCTCCTCGTGGTTCGTCGAAGTGACGCGCATCAAGGACCGCATGGTCGAACTGAATCAGCGCATTCGGTGGGTGCCCGAGCACATCAAAGAAGGCTCGTTCGGCAAGTGGCTGGCCAATGCTCGCGACTGGTCGATCAGCCGTAATCGTTTCTGGGGTTCACCCATTCCGGTGTGGAAGAGCGACGACCCGCAGTACCCGCGCATCGACGTGTACGGCAGTCTGACCGAGCTCGAACGCGACTTCGGAACGACGGTCACCGATCTGCACCGTCCGGCTGTCGATGATCTCGTGCGACCGAATCCTGACGACCCCACTGGCCGTTCGATGATGCGTCGTGTTCCTGAGGTCCTCGACTGCTGGTTCGAGAGCGGCTCGATGCCCTTCGCGCAGGTTCATTACCCGTTCGAGAATCGCGAGTGGTTCGAGAATCACTATCCGGGCGACTTCATCGTCGAATACATCGGGCAGACACGTGGGTGGTTCTACACACTGCACGTGCTCGCCACCGCACTCTTCGATCGGCCCGCCTTCTCCACGTGCGTGAGCCACGGCATCGTGCTCGGCGACGACGGTCAGAAGATGTCGAAGAGCCTGCGCAACTATCCCGATCCGATGGCGGTCTTCGATCAGTACGGCGCCGACGCAATGCGCTGGTACTTGTTGTCGTCGGCCATTTTGCGCGGTGCCGATTTCTCGGTCACCGAAGCGGGTATTCGCGAGACCGTTCGCCAGGTTCTGTTGCCGCTCTGGAACTCGTGGTACTTCTTGTCGCTGTACGCCAATGCCGAAGGCAAGACCGGTTCGGTGCGTACCGATTCACCCCACGTGCTCGACCGCTACATCCTGGCCAAGACCGCCGATCTCGTCGATGCGACGACCCGCGACTTCGATGCGTACGACCTCTTTTCGGCCTGTGCCAACGTGCGCGACTTCCTCGATGTGCTGACCAATTGGTACATCCGCCGCTCCCGCGACCGCTTCTGGGCCGGTGACACCGACGCGATCGACACCCTGCACACCGTGCTCGAGACCGTGTGTCGAGTTGCCGCCCCGTTGCTCCCGTTGGTCACCGACGAGGTGTACGGCGGTCTCACCGGTGGCGGTTCGGTTCACCTCGCCGATTGGCCTGCCCTCTCGTCGCTGCCAACCGATCGATCGTTGGTCGATGCGATGGACCGCGTGCGCGACGTGTGCTCGGCCACACTGTCGGTGCGCAAGGCGCACGGGCGTCGGGTTCGCCTTCCGCTGCGTTCGCTCACCGTGTCGTTCGCCGGCGCCGAAGCGCTGCGCCCGTACGTCGACATCATTGCCGACGAAGTGAACGTGAAGTCGGTGGTCTTGAGTGTCGAAGCGGCCAGCGACGCCTCGTTCGTTCTGCAGCCGATCCCTGCTGCTCTGGGTCCGCGCCTCGGTCCGCGCACCCAAGAAGTCATTCGTGCGGTCAAGGCCGGCAACTGGAAGAAGGACGGCGATCGAGTGATCGCTGGAGACATCGAGTTGTTCGATGGCGAGTACACGTTGAAGTTGGCGGCGGCCGAGGGGTCGGCCAGCACGACGTTGTCGGGTGGAGACGGAACGATCACGCTCGACACCGAAGTGACTCCCGAACTGGCCGCCGAAGGAACCGCACGTGACCTCATTCGTCTCGTGCAGCAGGCCCGGCGTGACGCCGGTCTCGACGTATCCGACCGAATCGATGTGACTCTGGGTGTTCCCGAGTCGGTTCGACGTCAGATCCAACCGCACCTCGACATGGTCGCTGCCGAAACCTTGGCTGATTCGGTGAGTTTCGGTGCCGGTGAGCCCAATGCGTCACTCGATGACGACGACGTCCACATCGGGGTCACACGCACGAGGTAGCCTGCGCACGCCATGGCCACCTCCACGAAGAAGAAGCCAGCCCCCAAGAAG
>CAZELU010000001.1:8178-25991 GCA_964513215.1 uncultured Bifidobacterium sp. | reverse complement strand
GCCCAAGAAGCCTGCGCCCAAGAAGGCCGTTCCGAAGAAGGCGGCGCCGAAGAAAGCGGCACCCAAGAAGGTTGTGCCCAAGAAGGCTGTTCCGAAGAAGGCGGCGCCGAAGAAGGCGGCCCCCACCAAGGTCGTCCCGAAGAAGGCCGCCGCTCCCGCCAAAGCCGTCGCCCCGAAGAAGGTCGTTGCCGCCCCAGCACCCAAGCCTCCCAAGCCGCCCAAGACTCCACCCAAGCCGCCGGCACCCAAACCGTTCGTCAAGCCGCCGGTCCCGGGCAAGCGCCCGATCTCCAAGGACGGCATCGTCTCCAACAAGGACTTCGACCTCGCGTTCTTGCGGGCGCAACGGCAGTTGCTCGTGGCCAAACGAGCCGAGTACCTCGGCCAAGCCGAACAACTCGAGTTCGAACGCAATCTCCTCATCGAAGCCGCCGGCATGGGTGACGATCAGTTCGACGAAGAAGGCGGCGACGGCGACACCCTCGCGGTCGAGCGTGAGCGCGCCAAGGTGCTGTCCGATCAAGACCGTCAGATCGTCATCGAAATCGATGCCGCTCTCGCTCGTATCGAGTCGGGTGACTACGGATACAGCGTCGTCTCCACCAAGCCCATCCCACGTGAGCGCCTCGAAGCGATTCCGTGGGCCACCGAACTGGTTGCCGAGAGGGTCGGCGGCATCCGATGAGTCATCCAGCCGCGGGCCGTCGGGCGCTCGCGGTGTCGTTGGCCATCGCGGCCGTCGTCGTCGCCCTCGATCAGGGAACCAAGCACTGGGCCTTGTCGTCGCTCGACGACCGCATCATCGAGGTCGTCTGGACTCTGCAGTTCAACTTGGCTTTCAACTCCGGCATGGCGTTCGGTCGTGGTCAGGGTTGGGGCCCGGTGATCGGGGTCGTGGCCACCATCGTGGTGGTTGGCCTCTTGGTCTCCTTGCGCAACGAGAACAGTCGACTGTCCACCGTTGCGATCGGTCTGATAGTCGGCGGTGCACTCGGCAACATCCTCGATCGATTGTTCCGCGGTGATGGGATCCTGCATGGCTCGGTCGTCGACTTCATCGACTTCCAGTGGTTTCCGATCTTCAACGTGGCCGACATCGCCATCAACGTCGGTGGCGGTCTCATGATCCTCGGGTTCGTCCTCGCATCGCGGCGGACCAACGACGGGACCGACGAATGAGCGACGTGTTCGACGAAATCATTCCGGCCGCTCTGGCCGGCGAGCGTCTCGATCGCATCGTGTCGTTGGTGGCCGAGATCAGTCGATCGGAGGCCAGCCACGCCGTCGAGAGTGGGGGAGTCACCGTCGACGGCGTGGTGGTCACCTCGGGCAAGATCCGCTTGAGTGAGGGCCAACGGGTCACGGTCGACACCTCGTCCATTCCGGTCGACGAGCTTCCGCAAGCCGATCCATCCGTCGAGGTGCGGGTGATCCACGTCGACGATCACGTCATCGTCGTGAACAAAGCACCCGGAGTCGTCGTGCACCCGGCGCCCGGTCACCGCGAAGGCACGCTGGTGAACGGTTTGCTCGCGCTGTTCCCCGAGATCGCCTCGGTGGGCGACCCCGCTCGACCAGGCATCGTTCATCGACTCGATGTCGGGACCTCGGGTCTGCTGGTGGTGGCGCGCTCCGACGAAGCGTACGAGGCGCTGGTGGAAGCGCTCTCCGATCACGATGTCGATCGGCATTACACAGCGCTGGCCTGGGGACACTTCGCGGCGCCGCGCGGGACCATCGATGCCGCCATCGGACGAGATCCACGAGATCCGTTGCGGATGGCCGTGGTGGCCAACGGCAAGCCGGCCCGAACGCATTACGAGGTGGTGAGCGAGTTCACCGAACCCGAGGTGTCGCTGGTGGCCTGCCAACTCGAAACCGGGCGCACGCACCAGATCCGTGTGCACCTGGCCGCAGCCGGGCATCCGGTCGTGGGTGATTCGGCGTACGGAGGCCATCGTGTCTCGATGGTCATGAATCGGCCGTTCCTGCACGCCGGATCGTTGTCGTTCGCTCACCCCGTCACCGGCGAGATCCTGGCCTTCACCGTCGAACTTCCCGACGATCTGCAAGAAATCCTCGCGCGCTGTCACTGACCCGTCGGGACCACTGCTAGTTTCGGATCGACCGTCAAACGAGTCCTGTGAGGCTCGAACGGAGGACAACATGGAAGCAACGCCGGCCGCGGCCGGGGCCACAACCGAGCCTGCCCACGTCCTCCGATCCGACGACATTTCCCGCGCGGTCACCCGCATCGCGCACGAAATTCTCGAACGCAATCGCGGTTCCGACGGCGTCGTCATCGTCGGCTTGCAACGTGGCGGCGTGTGGCTGGCCGAACGAATTGCCGATGCCATTCAACGCATCGATGGCCAGCCGGTTCCGCTCGGCCGACTCGACGTGTCGTTGTTCCGCGACGATCTGGCCCTGAGGCCGGTCACACCGGTGTCGGTGAGTGACATTCCCGTCGACCTCAGCGGTTCGCGGGTCGTGCTGGTCGACGACGTTCTGTTCACCGGTCGAACGGTTCGCGCCGCGCTCGACGCGCTCAATCAGTACGGCCGTCCGGCGTCGGTTCAGTTGGCTGTGATGGTCGACCGCGGGCACCGCGAGCTACCGATCCGGCCCGACTACGTGGGCAAGAACATTCCCACGAGTCGTGACGAAGACATCCAGGTGACCCCGGAGGCCGTGGTGTTGAAGAAGGTGGCACCGCGATGAAGCACGTGCGCAGTATCGACGAGCTCGGGGTCGACGGCATCGTGCGCATCCTGAAAGTGGCCGAGCACATGGCCGAAGTGAATCGCCGACCGGTGCCCAAGGTGCCGGCTCTGGTCGGCAAGACCGTGGTGAGTTTGTTCTTCGAGGACTCCACGCGTACCCGCATCTCGTTCGAGACGGCGGCACGGCGCCTGTCGGCCGACACCATGACGTTCAGCGTGTCGACATCGAGTGTCAACAAGGGTGAGAGTCTGCGCGACACCGTCGAGACCGTGAGCGCGATGGGCGTCGCGGCCTTCGTCATCAGACACAAGTCGAGTGGTGTTCCGTGGCAGATGGCGAACTGGACCGATGCCTCGATCGTCAATGCGGGCGATGGATGGCACCAGCACCCCACTCAAGCGCTGCTCGATTGCCATTCGATCATCGGCGCCTTCGGTATCGAGCCGGCACCTTCGTGTCTGCGTGGTCTCACCATCACGATCGTGGGCGATGTACGCCACAGTCGAGTCGCGCGCAGTGACATGGAAGCGTTCACGGCGCTCGGCGCCACCGTACGTCTGGTCGGTCCACGCACGTTGATGCCACCCGATGCGACGCCGTGGGGAGTCGAGATCACCGACGACTTCGACGCGACTCTTCGCGATTCCGACGTGGTCTACATGTTGCGCATGCAACGCGAGCGCATGAACGAGGCTCTGGTTCCGCACCTGGGCGAGTACTCGACTCGATTCGGACTCGATGCCGTTCGGGCCGCCCGGATGAAGAAAGGGGCCGTGGTCATGCATCCGGGTCCGATGAACAGGGGAGTGGAGATGATGATCGACCCGTCCGAGTTGCCGCGCAGTCTCGTGACCAATCAGGTCGCGAGCGGAGTGTCGGTCCGCATGGCGGTGCTGTTCGACGTTCTCGGTGGTCAGGAGGTCGCGTCATGAGCCTCTTGATTCGTGGGGGTCGGATCATCGATTCCACGTCGACCGACGACGAGGGTCGCGTCGCCGATGTCCTCATCGACGGCGACCGGATCGTTCAGGTGCTCGACTCGGGAAGCGAGGTTCGAGCCGATGACGTGCTCGACGCCACCGGTTGTGTGGTGAGTCCTGGTTTCGTCGACCTTCACGTACATCTGCGCGAACCCGGTCGAGAAGAGTCCGAGACGATCGAAACCGGAAGCCGCGCTGCGGCCCGCGGTGGTTTCACCGCGGTCGTCGCCATGCCCAACACCGAACCCCCGCACGACTCGCGGGTGGTCGTCGACTTCGTTCGCGACCAAGGACGACGGGCCGGTTTGTGCGAGGTGGTGCCGTCGGGTTGCATCACCGTCGGCCGCGCCGGCCAGACGTTGGCGCCGTTCGCCGAACTGCGCGAGGCCGGAGTTCGCTTCTTCACCGACGATGGCAACGGAGTTCAGGATGCGCAACTCATGCGGCGAGCGCTGGAGTACGCGGGTCAACTCGGCCTGACTCTGGCTCAACACTGCGAAGTGGCGAGCCTCACACACGGCGCCGTGATGCACGAGGGAGCCTGCTGCAGTCGTCTCGGACTGCCTGGTTGGCCGTCGCTGGCCGAAGAACTCATGGTTCACCGCGACATCGAGTTGTGCCGCCTCACCGGTTCGCCCGTGCACTTCTTGCATCTGTCCACCGAACGAAGTGTCGAGATGGTTCGTGCGGCCAAGGCCGAAGGCTTGCCCGTCACCGCCGAAGCGGCTCCGCATCACTTCACGCTCACCGACGAGGCGCTCAGCGGATTCGATCCGACGTTCAAGGTGAATCCCCCTTTGCGCACGCCGGCCGACATCGCGGCGTTGAAGCGCGGTCTCGCCGACGGAACCATCGACGCCATCGCCACCGACCACGCCCCGCACGCACCTCACCTCAAGGAGCAGCCACTCGATCAGGCGCCACCGGGCATGCTCGGGCTCGAGACCGCGTTGGCCCTGGCACTCACCGAATTGGCGATGCCGTTGCGCGACGTGGTGGCTGCCCTCAGTTGGAAACCGGCCGCCATCGCTCACCTGGCCGACCGTCACGGTCGACCGATCGCGGCCGGTGAACCGGCCAACCTCGCGGTGTTCGACCCGAGCGCCACCTGGACCATCGATCGGGGAGAGTTGGCCAGCCGTAGCCGCAACACCCCCTATCACGGACGAACCGTGCGCGGTCGGGTGCGACACACCGTGTTCGGCGGCCAAGCCGTGGTGGTCGACGGGACGGCGACCAAGTGACGAAGTTCTATAATTATGCGCAAGACCGTATGATCATTCATACTGGAGAGGATGACCGTGGCGATTCGTGAGGCGGCCCTCGTTCTGGCCGATGGCAGTGTGTTCGAAGGGGAGGCGATCGGAGCCGAGTCGACGATTGCGACCGGTGAAGTGGTGTTCAACACCGTGCTGTCGGGATACCAAGAAGTGATCACCGACCCGAGTTACGCCGGTCAGATCATCACGTTCACGTATCCGCACATCGGCAACTACGGCACCGCGCCCGTCGACGACGAGGCATCGCGGCCGCACTGTCGCGGTGTGATCGTTCGCGACCTGGCTCGCCGCCACAGCAATCATCGGGCCGAGACGAGTCTCGACGCGATGCTGGCCACACGAGGAGTTCCGGGGATCGCCGGCATCGACACGCGTCGCCTCACGCGTGTACTGCGCGACACCGGTGCCATGCCGGGCGCGTTCGGCACGGCGTCCGAATCCGATTTGCTCGCGGCGGCGCGCGCCGAACGCGGCACCGATGGCATCGATCTCGTCGCCACCGTCTCCACCGCTCAGCCCTACTCGTTCGGATCGGGTCGTCATCGCGTGGTGGCCTACGACTTCGGCATCAAGACGACGATCCTGCGTTGTCTGGCCGAGATCGCCACCGTGGAAGTGGTGCCGGCGTCCACGTCGGCCGCCGATGTGCTGGCCCGTCGTCCCGACGGGGTCTTCTTGTCGAACGGCCCGGGTGATCCGGCGGCCGTGCCGTACGCCGTCGACGCGATCCAGCAACTGCTCGGCGAAGTGCCGGTGTTCGGGATCTGCCTCGGTCACCAGTTGCTCGGTCGAGCACTCGGCGGCACCACGTTCAAGTTGCCGTTCGGGCACCACGGTGGAAACCACCCGGTGCGCCACGAAGCCAGTGGACACGTGGAGATCACGAGTCAGAACCACAACTTCTGTCTCGACCCAGAGAGCCTGGTCGGGAAGGCGACTGTCACGCATCTCAACCTGAACGATCTCACCAACGAAGGCATGCGCGTTCTGAACGCACCAGCCTTCAGCGTGCAGTACCACCCGGAGGCCGGGCCGGGTCCTCACGACAGTCGCTATCTCTTCGATCAGTTCGATCGGTTGATGCAGGACGGGAGCTTCTGACATGCCCAAGCGCACCGACCTCTCCTCGATCCTGATCATCGGTTCGGGTCCGATCGTCATCGGCCAAGCCTGTGAGTTCGACTACTCGGGTACTCAGGCCTGTCGCGTTCTGAAAGACGAGGGTTATCGCGTGATCCTCGCCAACTCGAATCCGGCGACGATCATGACCGACCCCGACTTCGCGCACCGTACGTACATCGAGCCGCTCACGTGGGAAGTGGTGTCCCGCATCATCGATCGTGAGAAGCCCGATGCGGTTCTGCCCACGTTGGGTGGACAGACCGGCCTCAACATCGCCATGGCTCTGTTCGAACGCGGTCTGGTCGGGGTCCCCGGAACTCCCGAATTGATCGGTGCCAACGCCGAGGCCATCTCCACGGCCGAAGATCGCGAGAAGTTCAAGAAGGCGATGATCGAGATCGGCCTGTCGGTGCCGGCGTCGGGTGTGGCACACACGCTCGACGAAGCGATGTCAGTGGTCGAGCAGATCGGATTGCCCGTGATCGTCCGCCCCGCGTACATCTTGGGTGGTCGTGGTACCGGTATCGCTTCCACGATCGAGCAGTTCCGAGCCATCGCCAGCAACGGCCTCGACGCCAGCCCGATTCGCGAGATCCTCATCGAGAAGAGCATCGCGGGTTGGAAAGAATACGAACTCGAAGTCATGCGCGACCGCGCCGACAACTGCGTGATCATCTGCTCGATCGAGAACGTCGACCCGATGGGTGTGCACACCGGTGACTCGATCACGGTGGCGCCGGCCCAGACGCTGTCCGACGTCGAGTACCAGATCATGCGCGACTCGGCTCTGGCCTGTATTCGCCGGGTCGGTGTCGAGACCGGCGGGTCCAACGTTCAGTTCGCGGTCGATCCGGCCACGGGTCAGCAGGTCGTCATCGAAATGAATCCCCGAGTGTCACGCTCCAGTGCGCTCGCGTCGAAAGCCACCGGATTCCCCATCGCCAAGATCGCGGCCAAGTTGGCGGTCGGCTACACGCTCGACGAGATTCCGAACGACATCACCCGGATGACGCCGGCGTCGTTCGAACCCACCATCGACTACGTGGTCACCAAGATTCCGCGTTGGGCGTTCGAGAAGTTGCCGGGCACGTCGGGCGTGCTCGGAACTCAGATGCAGAGCGTGGGCGAAGTGATGGCCATCGGCCGCACCTTCCCGGAGAGTCTGCAGAAGGCTCTGCGTTCGCTCGAGCAGGGCCGACTCGGCTTCAACTGCGATCCGGCCGAGAAGCAGTACGCCGAGATGTCCGACGACGAGCTGCTCGCCGTCGTCGCGGTGGCCACACCCGAGAGGTTGTTGCAGGTGGGTGATCTGCTTCGTCGAGGTGTGTCGATCGACCGTATTCACGACGCCTGTCGTATCGATCCGTGGTTCCTCGATCAGATGGCGATGATCGTCGAAGAGCGCCACGCGTTGTCGTCGGCGTCGGCTGCGTCGTTGTCGCCGCGCGCGTGGAAGCGGGCCAAGCGCCTCGGCTTCTCCGATGCGCAGTTGGCCTACCTGTGGGGCGCGACCGAACTCGACGTACGGGCGGCGCGCGAGCGGGCCGGAGTCGTTCCCACGTACAAGACGGTCGACACGTGCTCGGCCGAGTTCGCGGCATCGACGCCGTATCACTATTCGACCTACGAGGACGAGAACGAGGTCCGGCCCTCCGACAAGCCGCGCGTGGTGATTCTCGGGTCGGGTCCCAATCGCATCGGTCAGGGCATCGAGTTCGACTACTGCTGTGTGCACGCCTCGTTCGCGTTGCGCGACGCCGGTTTCGAAACCGTGATGGTCAATTGCAATCCCGAAACGGTGTCCACCGATTACGACACCTCCGATCGGCTGTACTTCGAACCGCTCACCCGTGAAGACGTCATGAACGTGATCGCGGTCGAAACCGCGGCGGCCGGGGGAGTGCCACCCAAGGTCATCGTGTCGCTCGGTGGTCAGACGCCGCTCAAGTTGTCGGGCCAGTTGCCGGTCGAATTGGTGGCCGGCACGTCACCGTCATCGATCGACTTGGCCGAAGATCGCGAGAAGTGGAACGCGCTGTGTCGCGATCTCAACATTCCGCAGCCACCCGGAGGCACGGCGGTCACGTTGGCCGAGGCCGAGGCGATCGTGGCCGACGTCGGATTCCCGGTCCTGGTGCGTCCGAGTTACGTTCTCGGCGGTCGCGCCATGCAGATCGTTCACGATCGCGAACACTTGGCCCGGGCCATGGCCGAACTCACGGGCTTCGGAAGCCTCGGTAAGGAAGGTGGCCTGTCGGCCGAACGTCCGGTGCTCGTCGATCGATTCCTCGAGGACGCGACCGAAGTCGACGTGGACGCGATTCGCGATCACACCGGCGAGGTGCTCATCGGTGGAGTGATGGAGCACGTCGAAGAAGCCGGTGTGCACTCGGGGGACTCGGCCTGTGCCATTCCGCCGCAGAACCTGCCGTCATGGGTCGTCGAAGTGATCACCACCTACACGGCGTCGATCGCCGACGCGCTCGACGTGCGTGGACTGATCAACGTTCAGTTCGCGGTTGCCGGAACGAGTGTGTACGTGATCGAGGCCAACCCTCGCGCCAGTCGGACGGTTCCGTTCGTGGCCAAGGCCACGGGCGTTCCGTTGGCCAAGGTCGCCACGCGCGTGATGCTCGGCGCGACTCTGGCCGATCTTCGACACGAAGGTCTTCTGGTCGACTCGGTGCTGTCCTCCGGCGCGGTGGCCGTGAAGGAAGCCGTGCTCCCGTTCAATCGATTCCCCGAAGTCGACACTGCGCTCGGGCCCGAGATGCGGTCGACCGGTGAAGTGATGGGCTTCGACGTCACGTTCGGCAAGGCGTTCTACAAGGCCGAATTGGCGGCTGGCACGGTGTTGCCCACCGAAGGCACGGTGTTCTTGTCGTTGGCCGATGCCGACAAGCCGGCTGGACTGGTGGTGGCCAAGCGACTGCGTCGACTCGGTTTCGGAATCGCCGCGACCACCGGCACGGCGAAGTACCTGTCGCGTTTCGGTCTGGCCATCGATCTCGTGGTGGGCAAGGTGAGTGAGGGCGCGGGTAACACCGCGGTCGATCTCATTGCGAGCGGCGACATCTGCTTCGTCATCAACACTCCGCAGGGACGCGGTGGTCGTACCGATGGTGAGGCCATTCGCAAAGCCGCCAACGTGCATCGGGTGAGTTCGGTGACCACGGTCGAGGCTGCTCTCGCCGCGGTGCAAGGAATGGCCGAGCAGTTCGGACGTCCGTTGGAAGTTCGCTCACTGCAGGAGCACCATGGCCGCTGATCGACCGGTCGACACGCGCGTGCGCGTCGGTTCGATCGAACTGCCGCACGCCGTGATGACGGCGGCCGGTACGTCTGGTCATGGTGCAGAACTCGCGCGTTACTGCGATCTGTCGCGGTTGGGTGCGGTGGTCGTGAAATCGCTGTCGGTCATGCCATGGCCGGGCAACCCGGCGCCGCGCCTGCACCCACTGCCCGACGGCATGATCAATTCGGTCGGCCTCCAGGGTCCGGGTGTGGCCGGATGGTTCGACGAGTTCTTCCCCGAACTGGTCACGAGTCGAAGTCGCGTCGTGATCAGCGTGTGGGGCCGATCACTCGAGGAGTATCGGCAGGCTGCGCTCGCGGTGGCCGACGGAATCCGCCGGGTCGGTCGAGCCGCCGACTGCGTCGTTGCGGTCGAGGTGAACTTGTCGTGCCCGAACCTGGAGGGTCGGCGCGGAATCTTCGCGCACGACGCCGAACTGTCGGCCCACGTCATCGACGCATCAGTGGAGGCACTCTCCGGAGTGTCCCGGCCGGTGTGGGCCAAGTTGAGCCCCAACACCGACCGACTCGTGGAGATCGCCGGCACCGTGCGCGGTGCTGGTGCCGAAGCCGTCACCTTGGTGAACACCGTGCTCGGCCTGGTGCTCGACCCCGACACCGGTCGTCCGGTTCTGGGCAACGGCGGGGGTGGTGTTTCGGGTCGGATCATTCACCCGGTCGCCCAGCGGGCCGTGTTCGACGTGGCCAGCGCCCATCCCGACCTGCCGATCGTCGGCGTCGGAGGAGTCTCCACGGCGAGCGAAGCAGTGGCGCTTCTCCAGGCCGGGGCGTCGGCGGTTCAGGTGGGAACGGCCACGTTCGCCGACCCGCGGGCCCCCGCGCTGGTGGCCGACGACCTGGTGACCTGGGCCGCAGCCCACGGCATCGCCCGCCTGGCCGACCTCACGGGAGTCGCCCATCGTGGCGGTATCCACCCACCTCCCCCTGCTCAGGGGTAGGGTTCGCGCATGGCAACACCTCCGCAACTCACTCCGGAACAGCGCGCTGCCGCGCTCGCCAAAGCGGCTGAAGCCCGGGCGGCTCGTGCCGAGATCAAGGTGAAGCTGAAGCAGGGGACCCTGACCGTCGCCGACGCTCTCAACTCGTCTGACCCCAACGTCGGAAAGTTGAAAGTCGTGTCGTTGCTCGAGAGCCTCCCGGGCCTCGGCAAGGTGAAGGCGCGAAAGATCATGGAGGAAGTCGGGATCGCCGACAACCGCAAGATTCAGGGCCTGGGCGCACAGCAGAAGAAGGCCTTGCTCGAGCATCTCGCCAAGTGAGTGGGCGGGTCACCCCCGCCCGTTCTCCACTGATCATCATCGTGTCCGGACCCGGTGGGGTCGGTAAAGGAACGATCGTCGACGCTCTGGTGAAACGCGATCCGTCGCTGTTGCTCAGCCGTTCCTGGACCACGCGCCAGCGCCGACCCGGTGAACGCGAAGACGCGTACGTATACGTCACACGGAACGAGTTCGAAACCCATCGCGATCGCGGTGGCTTCCTCGAATGGACCGAGTTTCTCGGCAACTACTACGGATCTCCCGTGCCCGACGCGTCGAGCGGCCGGGACATCGTCCTGGAAATCGAAGTCGATGGGGCTCAGCAGGTGAAAGCTGTTCACCCCGAGGCCACCTTGATTTTCGTCCTGCCCCCGTCGCGTGACGAGCAGCGTCGCCGTCTTGTTGGCCGCGGTGACCCCGACGACAAGGTTCAGCAGCGTCTACGCAAGGCCGAGGAAGAAGAACCGATCGGCCGGGCCTTGGCCGACGTGGTGGTGGTCAATGACGACCTCGACCAGACGGTGGGCGAGATGATGGACATCATCGCCGCCCGACGCAAAGCGGCCGGATCGCCCTAGCCTGGGCGTCCATGCCCGCCAACGACGACTCGATGACCAGCCCGCAGCTCGAACTGCTGCTCTCCAAGGTCGACTCCAAGTTCAGCCTCGTCACGTTGGCCGCGTCGCGTTCGCGTCAACTCCAGGACTATTACCGCCCCGAGGGTGCGGTGTCGCAGAAGTTGATTCCGCCGCAGGTTCCGTCGTTGCGCAAACTTCTCAGCCTGTCGTTCGAAGAAATCGCGGCCGGCAAGATCGTGCGTATCTCGGGTGACGAAGTGCGCGAGCGCGAAGCCGCCGAAGCCGCTGCAGCCGCCGACGCGGCCGCTGCGTTGCTCGGTGAGGGCGACTCGGCCGACGAGTGACGAGTTCCGAGTGACGACGTCCTCGGCGCCTCTCGCAGGCAAGAACATCGTCCTCGGTGTATGCGGCGGTATCGCCGCGTACAAGGCAATCGAAGTGTGTCGTCGTCTCGTCGATCTCGGTGCACATGTCGCCCCGGTGATGACCGACGGTGCCGAACGTTTCGTCGGACGCACGACGTTCTCGGCTCTGGCCAGCCAGCCCGTGCAGACGTCGCTGTGGGACGAAGAGTCACCCATACCGCACACACGGCTCGGTCAAGGGGCCGACCTGGTTCTCGTCGCGCCGGCGACCGCCCGGCTGTTGTCGGCCTACGCCCATGGTTTGTCGCACGATCTGCTCACCAACGTCCTCATCGCCACGCGCGCACCCGTTGTCGTGTGTCCGGCCATGCACACCGAGATGTGGGAACACCAAGCCGTTCAGGCGAACGTGCGCACTCTGCGCGAGCGCGGTGTGCACGTGGTCGACCCCGAGGACGGCCGACTGGCCGGTGGTGATTCGGGCAAGGGTCGTCTGGCTGCTCCCGATGTGATCGTGGCCGAAGTGTTGTCGGTTCTCGGCCAACGCGACCTCGACGGTGTTCATGTGGTGGTCAGCGCGGGCGGAACTCGCGAGCCCATCGATGCGGTGCGTGTGATCGCCAATCGCTCGAGCGGCAAGCAGGGTTACGCCGTTGCCGAAGAGGCTCGTCGCCGTGGCGCGCGCGTCACTCTCGTGACGACGGTCGATCGACCGGCCCCCATCGGCGTCGACACGGTGTGCGTCGAAACGGCCGCCCAAATGAAGACCGCTCTCGACGGTTTGGCCACGACGGCCGATGTGGTCGTGATGGCGGCCGCGGTGGCCGACTTCCGTCCGGTGTCGTGCGCGTCCGGAAAGATCAAGAAGTCGGGTGGGGTTCCCGAGATCGTTCTCGAGCCCACTCCCGACATCCTGGCCGGCCTCGGTGCGGCCAAGCGTCCCGGTCAGATCCTCGTGGGCTTCGCGGCCGAAACCGGTGATCTGGTGGCCCAGGCGCAGTCGAAACTCGAACGCAAGAACCTCGATCTCGTGGTGGCCAACGACGTGAGCCAGCCCGGCGTGGGCTTTCAGCACGACACCAACGCGGTCACCTTCGTGCGACCCGGTGGCGAATTAGAGTCGCATCCGTTGAGCGACAAGCGGGACATCGCCCGCGCGTTGCTCGACATCGTGGTCGGCCTGCGGGCCTGACCCCCAGCCGATTCAGGAGCACCGATGAGCCGACAGTGGACGTTCACATCCGAGAGCGTGACCGAAGGTCACCCCGACAAGATGGCCGATCAGATTTCCGATGCGGTGCTCGATGCGATCCTCGCCAAGGACCCGCACGCTCGTGTCGCCTGCGAAACGTTGGTGACCACCGGACTGTGCCTGGTGTCGGGTGAGATCTCCACGGCGGAGTACGTCGAGATTCCCGAAATTGCGCGCGAGGTCATCAAGAGCATCGGCTACGACAACGCCGAGTACGGCTTCGACGGCAAGACGTGCGGTGTGCTCGTCGCTCTCGATGCGCAGAGTCCCGACATCGCCCAGGGTGTCGATCGCAGCGAGGAGGTCCGGTCGCGCGCCGGCAGCGACGACCTCGACCTCCAGGGAGCGGGCGACCAGGGAATGATGTTCGGCTACGCGTGCAACGAAACGCCCACGCTCATGCCGCTGCCCATCGATCTGGCCCACCGCTTGGCCGAACGCCTCACCGACGCCCGTAAGTCCGGACAGATTCCGTACCTGCGCCCCGACGGCAAGACCCAGGTCACGTTCGATTACGAAGACGGCAAGCCCGTTCGCTTGCGCACGGTGCTCGTGTCCACACAGCACCACGATGGAGTCGATCGCGACACGGTCATCCGCCCTGATCTCATCGAGCAGGTCATTCGCCCCGTCATCCCGGCTCAGTTCGCCAAGGACGACTACGCGGTGTTCGTGAATCCCACCGGCAAGTTCGTGCTCGGTGGTCCGCACGCCGACACCGGCTTGACCGGCCGCAAGATCATCGTCGACACCTACGGCGGCATGGGTCGTCACGGAGGTGGCGCGTTCAGCGGTAAGGATCCGAGCAAGGTCGATCGTTCGGCGGCGTACGCCGCTCGCTGGGTGGCCAAGCACGTGGTGGCCGCTGGTGCGGCCGACCGCTGTGAAGTACAGGTGGCCTACGCGATCGGTATGGCGCACCCGGTGAGCATCCTCGTCGAGACATTCGGGACCGAGAAGGTCCCGGCCGCCACGATCGAGTCCGCGGTACGCGCGGTGTTCGACTTGCGTCCCGCCGCCATCGTGCGCGACCTCAAGCTCAAGCGTCCGATCTACCGCAAGACCGCGGCCTACGGTCACTTCGGCCGCGAACTGCCTGAGTTCGAGTGGGAGAAGTTGTCGCGACTCTCCGACTTCTCGTCGGCTCTCGGACTCTGAGACGACCCTGACTCGAGTCGTTCGCGTCGCCCCCGACGTCACCGGGATCGATCGCGTCTTCGACTACGTCGTGCCCGACGATCTCGCGTCGTCGGTCGGCCTGGGTTCTCGTGTTCGTGTGTCGCTACACGGCCGTCGGGTCGGAGGTTGGGTGGTCGAGGACGATGTGGTGAGTGACGTCACCGCGACTCTGAAACCCATCGCGAAATCGAGCGGACTCGGTCCCGACGCCGACGTGCTGTCGCTGTGCGAGTGGGCCGCCCATCGCTGGTGCTCCGGTCGCTTGCGCCCTCTTCTCGTCACCGCATCACCGCCCGTCGTCGTGCACCGCGCCGGAACTCCGCGACGCACCACTGTGGTGGCCGAACCGTCGTCGCCGGCCACGACATCGCTCATCGAGCGGGGTGGTGGCGTGTTGCGTCTTCCGCCCACCGCCGATCAGTTGCCGGCGATCCTGTCGGCCGCGCGCGTGGGTCCGACCCTCGTGGTGTGTCCGTCGGTCGACGGCGCACGCGCCTTGGCGGCTCGTCTGCGTCGCACCGCGGTGTCGGTCGCCTTGGTTCCCGACGACTGGGCCCAGGCTCGTGGGGGAGTCGACGTGGTGATCGGCGCACGACAGGCGGCATTCGCTCCGTGTCCCGATCTCGCGGTTGCACTCTTGCTCGACGAACACGACGAGGCGCTACAGGAAGAGCGCACCCCCACGTGGCACGCGCGTGACGTGCTCGTCGAGCGGGCCCGTCGTGCCGGGGCAGTGTTCGTGGCGGTGTCACCCACCCCCAGTGCGATGGTGCGCCACGAACGGTTCGTGTTGGCGCCACCGGTCGAACGTGAAGCAGCCGCCTGGCCCGAGGTGGTCGCGGTCGATCGTCGCGCCGTCGAACCGTGGAAGCGCTCGCTGGTATCTGATGAATTGATCGCCGAGTTGCGCGATCATGCGCGGCGAGTGGCCTGTGTGGTGAACACGAAAGGTCAGGCTCGCCTGGTTGCGTGTCGCCAGTGCCGCGAGTTGGCGCGCTGTGAATCGTGTGGTGCATCGGTGGCCGAGATCACGGAGGGAACGTTGACCTGTGCGTCGTGTTCGACCTCGCGGGCCACGCTCTGCGCCGCCTGCGGCTCGACAGCCATGGCTCGCGTGAAGCCCGGCACGGCGCGGTTGCGCGCCGAGATCGAAGCGGCCGCCCACCGGTCGGTCATGGAAGTGACGGGTTCGTCCACGTTCGACGACACGAGCTGCGACGTGTTCGTCGGCACGGAAGCCGTGCTGCATCGAGTACGACGCATCGACACCGTGGTGTTCCTCGACTTCGACGCCGAGTTGCTGGCTCCGCGTTATCGCGCCGCCGAACAGGCGATGTCGTTGCTGGTGCGAGCCGGACGTCTGGTGGGGCCGCGGGGACGTGGAGGCAAGGTGTTGGTCCAGACCACCCTCGTCGACCACGACGTGATCACGAGCGCTGTGACCGGTGATCCGGCCGTGGCGGCCGAGCGTGAGACCGTTCGCCGGCGCGATCTCTCGCTGCCGCCCTTCTCCGCGCTCGCGCTCGTCGAAGGCGATGACGCCGAGTCGTTCACGACGCGATTGGGGTCCGATGTGATGGTGGCTCGACACGGTGAAGGTTTCTTGGTGCGCGCGTCGTCACCCGACGTCTTGGCCGATGCGGTGACCCGGGCCGAACGGCCGGCTGGTGTTCGTATCGAAGTCGATCCGCCGCGCGTCTAGGCGCGCCACACGTCGAGCAGGCGATAGCCACGACGCGAACCGAGGCGCTCGACTTCGTAGCCCTCGGTACCGAGCCAACGGGCGAGCGAGTCGCTGCCGAGGTTCTTGTTGACCACGAGAATCGCGTGTCCGGTCGGGGTCAGACGGGCCAGCCAGCGCGTGAGCATCTTGTGCAGAACGTCCTTGCCGACCTTGATCGGGGGATTGCTCCAGATCAGATCGAAGACGACATCGTCGGGCACGTCGTCGGGCTCGCCCACCTTCACGTTGGCGAGGCCCAGGCGTTCGGCGTTCGTTCGCGTGAGTTCGAGTGCGCGCTGATTGACATCGATGGCCCACACGGTGGCCGCCGGTGATCGTCGAGCCAGCGCCAACGCGATGGGTCCGGCCCCGCACCCGAGATCGAGAAAGGTTCCCGTGGGCGGCGGACCGGGTGCGTCCGACAACAGGATCTTGGTTCCGGCGTCGAGTTGGCCGTGAGAGAAGACCCCGGCGTCCGACACGTAGTCGAACGCATCACCGGGAAGGAGCACTTCGACCATCTCGGGCTGTGACGCCGCGCTCGGCGAGTTGTCGAAGTAGTGAGACATGTCGGAAGTAGCCTCGCAGACATGGCCTATCAGATCCGGACATACGGAGACCCGGTACTGGCGTCGAAGGCTGCCACTGTTGCCGACATCGACGCCAAAGTGGTCCGGATCGTCGACGAGATGTTCTCCACGCTGTATCGCAGCGACTCCGGTATCGGGTTGGCGGCCCCGCAAGTGGGCATCCAGCGCCAGATCTTCGTCTGGGACATGGGCGACGACCCGTTGGTCGTGATCAACCCCGAGATCGTCGAGTCCGACGGCGAATGGGTCTACGACGAGGGTTGCCTGAGCATTCCCGGCTTGTACGTGCAGATGACTCGTCCGAAGACCGTGTTGTTGCGCGGTCTCGATCTCGACGGAAACGAGTTCGAACTCGAAGCCGACGAACTCGAAGCGCGCTTGTTCCAACACGAACTCGACCACCTCAACGGCATTCTCATGTTCGATCGCATGCAGCCCGAACAGCGCAAGGAAGCACTGGCCGAGTACAAGCGCATTCTCGACGGCGACACCGACGCCAAGCCGCTGCGCCGCCTGCGGGCCCAATGACCGATCTGGCGCCGCTTCCGAGCGGGCCGATTCGTCGCGTCGTCTTTCTCGGCACTCCCGCCATGGCGGTCCCACCGCTGCGAGCTCTCGTCGATGCGGGCGTCGATGTCGCGCACGTGGTCACCCGGGCCGACAAGCGCCGTGGTCGGGGGAGCGAGCTCTCGCCGAGTCCGGTGAAGCAGGCCGCTCTCGATCTGGGGCTGACGGTGTCGCACGCGGTCGATGACGTGCTCGCGGTGTCGTGCGACCTCGGAGTCGTGGTGGCGTACGGCGCTTTGATCAAGCCCCACGTGTTGGCCCGCGTGCCCATGGTCAATCTGCACTTCTCGTTGTTGCCGCGTTGGCGCGGAGCCGCACCGGTGGAGCGAGCACTGCTCGCTGGTGACACCGAAACCGGCGTGTGCCTCATGCGCGTCGACGTCGGACTCGACACCGGGGGAGTGCTCGATCGCCGCACCATGTCGATCGACGACACGACGACCGCCGATCACGTGCGCGCGCGTCTCGTATCCGACGGAACCGAGATGTTGCTGGCGGCCTGTCGGAACGGACTGCCGAGCGAAGTGCCCCAGTCCGGCGATGCGGAGTACGCCGACAAGATCACCCCCGACGATCTGCGCATCGATTGGAGCGCATCGGCACAGCGCGCTGTTCGTCAGACCCGAGTGGGCGGGGCTTGGACCACCTGGAACGACAAGCGTTTCAAGGTTCACGACGCCCGCGCGTTGAACTCGACGATCGGCGAGTCGGGGACCTGCCGCGTGGTCGACGGCCGGGTGTTGGTGGGAGTCGGGTCCGAGAGTCTCGAACTGCTGTCGGTGCAACCCGAAGGCAAAGCGGTCATGAGCGCGCCGGCTTGGGCCAATGGTGCTCGCCCCGACGGAACCTCGTTCGTATGACGTCGGCCCGTCGACTGGC
>CAZELU010000001.1:0-8078 GCA_964513215.1 uncultured Bifidobacterium sp. | reverse complement strand
AGAGCGCTCGAGCACATGAACACCGCGCCACCGGTCACTCGACGCGACGACGGCTACGTGCAGGATCGCGCGAGTCAGATGGTGGTCGAGGCTGCGGCCGCGCGACCACACGAGCGAGTCCTCGACGTGTGCGCCGGACCGGGTGGCAAGTCCACTGGTTTGGCCGCTTCGGGTGCGCGCGTGATCGGAGCCGATGTGAGCGTGACCCGGGCGACGTTGGTCGCGCGCAACGCGCAGCAACTCGGCCAGAAGGTCCCGGTGTTGGTGGCCGACGGTCGTCGGCCACCGTTCGCGCATGGTTCGTTCGATTGCGTCCTCGTCGACGCACCGTGCTCGGGTCTCGGCGCGTTGCGGCGGCGCCCCGATGCACGGTGGCGCATCACTCCCGACGATGTGACCGACTTGGTGGTGTTGCAGCGAGAGATCCTCGCCGCGTCAGCCGCGTTGGTCGCTCCGGGCGGCCGATTGGTGTACAGCGTGTGCACGATCACCGCTGTCGAATCGATCGACCATCGCACGCCCGACGGATTCGAGATCGACGACGCCGAACTGCCCGCTCCATGGCAACGATTCGGAACCGGTCACCGTCTGCTACCGCACGTGTCCGACACCGACGGCATGGTGATCGTCCGATACCGTCGGGTCCATGGCTGACCTGTTCGCCAAGGTGCTCACCGTGAGCGACGGTGTGGTTCACGGCACGCGCGAAGACCTGTCGGGAGCGGCTCTCGCCGATGCGCTCACCGCGGCTGGTTTCACGGTGGTCGAGCGAGCACTCACCCCCGACGGCACCGACGAAGTGGCCCGCGCTCTCACCGCTCTGTGCGATGGTTTCGCCGGTCTGGTGGTCACCACTGGCGGTACCGGATTCGCACCGCGCGATCAGACCCCGGAAGGAACACGCCGTGTGATCGAACGCGAGGCACCTGGCTTGGCCGAGGCCATGCGACTGGTGAGTCCGTTGGGTCGACTCTCGCGGGGAATCGCGGGTGTGCGTGGTCAGGCCATCGTGTGCAACACACCGGGTTCGCCCAAGGGGTGCGTCGAGCAGATCAATGCGATCGTCGACGTGCTGCCGCACGCACTGCGTCTCTTGGCTGAAACTCCCACGAATCACTGAAGGCCGGCCCGATAGCGTTCGCGGTCGTGTTACGGCTCGTCGTTCCCAAGGGTTCACTGGAGAAGGCCACCTTCGATTTGTTCGAGGCGGCCGATCTGCCCATCCGCCGTTCGTCGAGCGTCGATTACAAGGCGAGTATCGACGATCCGCGCATTGCCGAGGTTCGCATCCTGCGTCCGCAGGAGATTCCGCAGTACGTGGCCGAGGGACTCTTCGACATCGGAATCACCGGCCGTGACTGGGTTGAAGAAACCCAGAGCGACGTGCAGAGCCTGGGCGAGTTGAAGTACTCGAAGGCCACGTCCGATCCGGTCAAGGTCGTGGTGGCGGTGGCCGGTGACTCGACGGCATCGTCGGTGGCCGACCTTCCGCAAGGTGTGCGCGTCAGCACCGAGTATCCAGGTCTCACCAAGCGCTTCTTCGCGTCGCGCGGAATCGATGCCGACGTACGTCTGTCGTACGGCGCATCCGAAGCCAAGATTCCCGACATCGCCGACTGCATCGTCGACATCACCGAGACCGGTCGCGCATTGCGCGCCGCCGGTCTGCGTGTGATCGACACCATGCTCGTGTCGTACACCGAGATGATCGCCAACCCCGCGGCCTACGCCGATCCGGCCAAGCGCCACGCGATGGGTCAACTCATGACCCTGTTGCTCGGCACTCTCGACGCGCGTGGCAAGGTGTTGGTGAAGTTGAACGTCGGTGCCGACGATCTGGCCAAGGTGCTGGCGGTGCTGCCCTCGGCGAAGTCACCCACCATCAGCGAGTTGGCCGGGGGCGGATTCGCCGTCGAGTCGGTGGTCGAGAAGCGTTCGATCAACACGCTCATCCCGGCACTCAAGGACGCGGGTGCGTCCGACCTGCTCGAGATTCCCATCGCCAAGATCGTCGCCTGACATGAACACGCGGACGTCCCGCCGCCGTGGTGTCGTGGTCGAGTTCGACGCACACATCGGACTCGGTGTGGTCGAGAGCGACGGCGAACGGTTCGCGTTCCACTGTGTGGAGATCGCCGACGGGTCGCGCGAGGTTTCAGTGGGGGAGTCGGTCGAGTTCGAGGTGCGCGAGAAGTTCTCGCGTCCCGAAGCATTCGCTCTGCGCCGCTAGCCCTTGATCTGTACGAAGGCCAGGCGGATGTTGCTCAGAGCATCGCCCAGAACGGCCGCATCGGGGCCCAGGCGATCGCCCAGACCGTCGACCAAACAGGCCAACGCGTCGATGGAGAGCGCGGCCGCCCCGAGATCGGGGGGTGTGGCCGTCAGGTGGATGGCGGCCAACTCGTAGAGCCCCATCGCGTGGTTCACGACCACGACCTCGGCGGGGACTTCGGCCAGACGGCGCCGGGCCTCGGCCAGGGCTTCCATCGATTCTTCGAGCTCTGATTCGTCGGGTTCGGGCTCGGTCGAGAAGGGGTGGGAATCGGCGGTCGTCATGGGTTTTGCCTCGTCGGGCGGTTACCCTACAAGGCCACAACTCATGCGAAGTGGGGTTCGCCCCCACCTGGCCACGACCAGCGTGCGTCAGGTCAGTCTGAGCGAGCGCTGCTCGCCTCCGATCGGCTTCGTGTCGTCCGATCTAGGGAGGCAAACCCTTTGCACAAGAGAGAGCAGCCATAGCACCGCCGCAGAACGAACCTCGCTACAACGAACGCATTCGTGCTCGTGAAGTGAGGGTGATCGGCCCCGACGGAGCCCAGTTCGGTATCAAGCCTCTGCCCGAGGCGCTGAGCTTGGCTCGTGAACTCGACCTCGACTTGGTCGAAGTGGCCCCCACGGCCACACCGCCGGTGTGTCGCATCATGGATTACGGCAAGTTCCGCTACGAGGAGAGTCAGCGTCTGCGCGAAGCGCGCAAGAAGGCGTCGCACGTGACGGTGAAGGAAGTCAAGTTCCGACCCAAGATCGGAAAGGGTGACTTCGACACCAAGGTTCGTCACGTGCAGGAGTTCCTCGAAGACGGCCACAAGGTGAAGGTGACGTTGCAGTTCCGGGGCCGTGAGATGGCTCACCCCGAACTCGGCAGCCGGATCCTGGATGGTGTGCTCGAACAAGTCGGTTCCATCGCCAAGGTGGAGACGCAGGCGCGACTCGAAGGTCGCAACATGACTCTCGTGCTCATACCCGACAAGAAGCCCGCACCGAAGAAGAACTCCAAGTCCGATGCGCCGGCTTCCACGACCGATACAGCCTCTGAGACAGCCCCTGAATCAGCCCCACAAACAACAGAGTGAGGAAGCAATGCCCAAGATGAAGACCAGCAAGACGGCCGCCAAGCGGTTCCGCAAGACCGGAACTGGCAAGTTGCGCCGCCTCCAGCAGAACCGTCAGCACCTCTTCGAGAAGAAGCCGTCCACCCGTACCCGTCGTCTCGACGGCATGGTCGACGTTCACTCGGGTGACGAGAAGAAGATCAAGCGTCTTCTCGCCGAGCGCTGAGCAGTTCCGTCCCGTCGTCCCCCATCGAGTAAAGGAAAGTCGAAATGGCCAGAGTCAAGCGTTCGGTCAACGCCAAGAAGAAGCGCCGCCAGATCCTCGAGCGCGCCAAGGGCTACTACGGCAACAAGAGCCGTTCGGTCCGCGCCGCCAACGAGCAGGTGATGAAGTCGGGGCAGTACGCGTTCCGCGACCGCCGCGCGAAGAAGGGTGAGTTCCGTCGTCTGTGGATCCAGCGCATCAACGCGGCCTGCCGTCTGAACGACATCAGCTACTCGCGTTTCATCGCCGGCCTCAATGCCGCTGGCATCGAAGTCGACCGCAAGATCCTCGCCGATCTTGCCGTCACCGATGCGGCCGCCTTCTCCAAGTTGGTGGCCACCGCCAAGGCTGCCCTTGGCTGACGTGTGAGTACCGGTCTCGGTCTCACCAACCAGCACGTTCAACGACTGCGGCGCCTGATCGGGCGCCGCAGTTCGCGTATCGAGGAGAACGCGCTCGTGATCGACGGGCCCGTGCTCGTCGCCGAAGCGGTCGCGGCCGGCCTCGAGTTCGAAGCGCAGTTCCTCGCACCTGATGCATCGCCCGTTCCGGGCGCGGGCACGGTTCACCGTCTCGCCGACGGAGTGCTCGACAAGGTGGCCGACACCGAGTCGCCCAACGGCATCGTGGCCATCGCGCGCCGTCGCCCGGTCGCCCCTGATGTCCTGAGTGCAGCCACGTTCGTGGTGGTGGCCGACGGCGTGTCCGATCCGGGAAATCTCGGAACCATCATGCGCTCGGCCGAAGCGGCTGGTGCGCACGCGGTCGTGATCACAGCTGGCACCGTCGACCCCACCAATCCCAAGTGCGTGAGGGCATCGGCCGGTTCGTTGTTCCGATTGCCGGTGGTCGAGGTCGAGTCGCTCGCGGCGATCGGTTTCGACCTCGTGTTGGTGGGTACTTCGTCGCACTCGGGTGTCGACATGTGGTCGTTCGACTTCACGCGCCGGGTCGCCATCGTGGTGGGTCACGAGGCTCACGGCATGAGTTCTGATGCTCCCGTTCACGAGTGGGTGTCCATTCCTCACGTGGGTCGCACCGAGAGCCTGAACGTGGCCATGGCCGCCACGGTGCTGTGCTTCGAAGTTGCTCGTCAGCGACGCGGCCGAAACGGTACGGTTTGACCTGCTCATGATCGCCGACATCGACGCCGCCCGGGCCGCCGCCGTGGCCAGTATCTCCAGTGCGGCGACCGTCGACGATCTGCGTCGTCTCGACGCCGAATTGCTGGGCAAGAAGGGTCCGCTCGCACAGTTGAAGGCCGGACTCGGCAAGTTGGCCACGGTCGACGAGAAGAAGGCCATGGGCGCCGCGCTCAACGACGCGATGACCGTGGTGCAGTCGGCGCTCGACGAACGCCGCGCGGTGTTGGCCCGGGCCGAGCGCGCCGTCCAGTTGGCGGCCGAAGCACTCGATCTCACCGAATTCGTGAAGCCACCCACGCGTGGCCGTGCTCACTTGGTGACGCAAGCCTGGGAGCGACTCGAGGACGTGTTCGTGGGGCTGGGTTTCCAGATCGCCGAGGGGCCCGAAGTGGAGACCGATTGGTACAACTTCGAGGCGCTCAACATGCCGCCGTCGCATCCGGCGCGCAGTATGCACGACACGTTCTACGTCGACCATGGTGCGCCCGGGAGCACGGTGCTGCGTACGCACACATCCCCGGTGCAGATCCGTGTGATGCAGGCCATCGAACCTCCTATCTACATGGTGATGCCGGGTCGCGTGTTCCGCAACGAGACCACCGACGCCACCCACCTCGCCGTGTTCCATCAGATCGAAGGCCTCGTGATCGATCGTGGGATCACGCTCGCCGATCTGGCCGGCACCATCGACGCCTTCACCAAGGCATTCTTCGGCACCGAGTTCGGTAGCCGACTGCGCCCTTCCTACTTCCCGTTCACCGAACCGTCGGCCGAGTTCGACATCCGCACACCCAAGGGCGATTGGCTCGAGCTGGGTGGATGCGGCATGGTGCACCCCAACGTGCTGCGCGCCGGAGGGCTCGACCCCGAGGAATGGAGCGGCTTCGCGTTCGGCTTCGGCATCGATCGCATGGCCAAGGAGCGCCACGGTGTGGGCGACGTGCGCGAGATGTACACCAACGACATCCGGTTCATCGAGCAGTTCTGACATGAAGGTCGTTCACTCCTGGCTCCGCGAACTGGCACCACTGCCCGATGACGTCGACGCGATCGCTCACACGTTGTCCGATGTCGGCCTGGCGGTCGAGAGTGTCGATCGCGTGGGGGCCACGGTGGCCGGTGTCATCACCGCCCGCGTGATTCGCACCGAGCGCCACCCCGATGCGGCCAAGGTGCATCGCGTGTTCCTCGACATCGGCGACGGCACCGAACACCACGTGTGGTGTGGTGCGTTCAACATGCAGCCCGGTGACGTGATCCCGTGGGCCACCCCCGGCACGGCCATGCCCGACGGCCGACTCATCGAGACCAAGCCGATCGTCGGAATCCCGAGCGAGGGAATGTGCTGCTCGTCGCGCGAGTTGGGTCTCGGCGACGATCACAGCGGGATCCTCATCCTCGATCCGAAGACGCCACTCGGAGTTCCGTACGGCCAGGCCCTCGGTCTGGCCGAGGAGATCGTGTACGACCTCGACGTCTTGCGCAATCGTCCCGACGCCTACGGGCACGTGGGTGTGGCGCGCGACCTGGCGGCACGGTTCGGAGTTCCGTTCAGCGCCCCGAACGGTGCGGTCGTGACCAGCGGTCCGACCAGGTCGGCATCGGTCGAGATCGTGGCTGGCGATCGTTGCCCGCGGTTCACCACCGTCATCATCTCGGGTATCCGAGTGGCCGAATCGCCCGACTGGATGAAGAGCCGCTTGGCCGCGGCGGGTATGCGGCCCATCAACAACGTGGTCGACGCGAGCAACTACGTGATGCTCGAGACCAATCAGCCCAACCACGCGTACGACTTCGACACGCTGGGTGGGGGAGGTTTCCGAATTCGTGTGGCGCGTGACGGCGAGTCGATGATCACGCTCGACGGCGTGGAGCGCACGCTCACCGCCGACGATCTGTTGATCTGCGACGCGACCGATCGGCCCATCGGTATCGCCGGCATCATGGGCGGTCAGAACACCGAGATCAGCGACGGCACCACCACGGTCGCGCTCGAGACCGCGTACTTCGAGGTGCCCGGCATCATGAAGACGGTTCAGCGGCTCGGGTTGCGCAGCGAGGCGTCGGCTCGGTTCGAGCGGGGCGTCGATCCTCTCGGAATCGAATCCTCGATTGCCCGCTTCGTCGAGTTGCTGCGCATCACCTGCCCCGATCTCGTGGTGCACGATGGTTTCGTCGACGCTCGTACGCCGTCGCTGCCGACCCCGCTCACGATCACCGTGCGGCCCGAGCGCGTGGGTGCGTTGTTGGGTCGACCGTTCAGCGCGAACGAGATCACGGCGTTGGTCGAACCGATCGGCTTCACCTGCCGCGCCGACGGCTCGGCGCTCGTGGTGTCGGTTCCGTCGTGGCGGCCCGATTGCACGCTCGAGATCGACGTCGTCGAAGAGGTGGCTCGTCTGTTCGGCTACGACAAGTTGGGCAAGACGGTTCCGAAGTCGACTCTCGCCGGCGGACTGTCACCGGTGCAGCAACGCCGTCGCCGTGTGCGCGACGTTCTGCTCGGCCTGGGCCTCGACGAGGCCATGCCGCATCCGTTCCTCACCGACGGCGATCTGTCGAGCGCTGGTTTGTCGGCCGATGCGGTTCGTCTGGTCAATCCGTTGGTGGTGGGGGACGACGTGTTGCGCACCTCGTTGCGCCCCGGACTGTTGAAGGCGGTCGCTTTCAACGAATCGCATCGCCGCGGTGGAGTGGCTTTCTTCGAGATCGGCCACGTGTATCCGCCGAGTGACGACGTTCTCCCGGCCGAGTACGAGGCTCTGTGTGTGCTCATTGCCGGGGCCGAGGCTCCGCGCGCGGTTGCGGTGTGGCGCGAATTGGTGGCGGCCATGGGTTGGGGTGCACGCCTCGACCAGTCGAAGGTTCCCGACGGCCTGCACCCCACGCGCTCGGCGACGCTGTCAGCCGGTCGCGACGTCGTGGGTGCGGTCGGAGAGATCCATCCCGACGTTCTCGATGCCTACGAGGTGAGTGAGCGGGTGGCGGTGCTCGAATTGAATCTGTCGGTGCTGTTGGCCGCGGAGCCGAAGGTGCCGCAGTGGAAGGCCACCTCGAAGTTCCCGTCGACCGACTTCGATCTGGCGTTCAACGTTCCGGCCGACGTAACTGCCGAGAAGTTGGACAAGGCATTGCGACAGGCGGCCGGATCGTTGCTCGTGTCCCTCGATCTGTTCGACGTGTACCGGCCGGGTGGGTCGGGGGAGACCCGGAGCCTCGCGTACCGCTTGCGGTTGCAGGCTCCCGATCGGACTCTCACTGATGGCGATGTGGCGAGTGTTCGCGACAAGTGCGTCGCCGCGGCAGCAAAACTGAACGCTCAGTTGCGGGGCTGAG